>DATNRD010000102.1:0-2908 GCA_036703665.1 Candidatus Obscuribacterales bacterium | reverse complement strand
GGTCGCGGTAGCGGACCGACGTGGCGTCGATCACGATCCGCTCCCGGTTGCGCAGCTTCCAGTACAGCCGCCTCAAGAAGGTGGCAAGCACCTTCTTGAGGCCGGCCTGCACGGCGGCATCACCGAACAGCTCCGCGCGGATCGCATCCAGGCTCAGGACCTTGTAGCCCTTGCGCTTGAGCGGCTCGGACAACGTGCTCTTGCCCGAAGCCGGGATGCCGATGAGGAGAATCAAGTGCTGGCTGCACGGGCTGGCCAGCCAGTTGACGAGATCGTCGACCTTGACGTCGGTGCCCGGCGTGGGCGTGCCCGACGTACGGTGGCTGTGGGTTGCGTCCATGACTGGGCGCCTCCTTTCCAGAGTTCCTGAGCGTGATTGCTGGGATGTTGGAGAAGCGAGGTATGGGGCGGACTGCGACGCCCCAAGACGGTCGGCTTGCCAGGTTCTCTCCGGGGGCGCGGGCATCTTGCTCGCACCGAAGCGGGCGGGACGCCCGCGCCCCCAGGCACGAACTTCTTCGTGGATCCGATGCTCTACATCGCCAGCGGCTACAGCCGCGGGTCCACCGGCTCGGTCTCGGGAGCCAGCACGCCGAAGACGCACTCGTGCACGCGCGCGAGCCCCTGTGCTTCTCCTGGCAAACGACGCGCGAGACGCCGTGCCGCAGGCAGTGATCGAACGCCTGGGCGGGATGCTCCAGAAGACTCAGGCTACTCCGGCAGCGTTGCCAGAAGCATCCCCGCCGCCTTTCCCAGCGCGCTCTCCTCGAGACCGACGGTCTCCAGGTTGTCGTGCGCCGTCTGGCAGTACGAGCGGCACAGCTCCATGTCGCCGGCTTCGGCCGCGAGCTTCGCCAGGCTGAGCATCAGCAGCGCCTGCGCCGCGGTGGCGATGACCAGCGCCTCCTGGAACTTCGTCTCGCCTTGAGATCGCTGCCCCTGTTCGAGAAGCTTGTGGGCATCGGCGACCAGCGTGGGAATGCTCCCCAGCTGGTCGAGCCCGGAACCAAGATCGTCGAGATCGATCACTGCAGCCTCCTTTCGCTTGAGATTGCGCAAGTGCGCCAGATACGGCGCCGTTCCGTCCACCAGCCTCTGAGCCTCCGGCTCCGCGGTGTGGAGAGGTTTGTGGTTTGAAAGCTAGTGCAGAGGAGGATGTGCGGTTGTGCGCGCGGTGTTGCTCTTAGAAGGAAACGAGAGATGGTGTTACGGTAGAGATTCTCAAACACGATCACAACGCCTCTGAGTCCGCACCGTGACATGCTCCTGTAGCTCGCTCAAGCGCCCTTGTTCAGACTGGTTCGGCGGGAAAGGCCCTTGACGCGTCTGTGTTCCAAAGACCGAAAACGATCGGTTTATGGGGTATTTGTGAAGGGCTTGGCGTCACAGACGCTAACTTTCGGGCGCCTACGTGAAACCCTCAATCAAAACCACCGCTCATCTTTGGCCAAGCTAGCAGAATGGACTTGGCTGCTTGTTGCCTATGGCCAGGAGCAACGATTAAACACGCGCCGGTGGCCCCGGACCGTTTGGTCATGCGCTCAACCGTCGAGCTGGTTTCGCAGGACATCGCAGTAGATCCGACGCCCTGTCGTACATGTCGAAGCGGCTGGCAGATGCGGCGAACCAGCCGGCACCGGAATTGCGCCGTTGCCTGCCCGGACGTGGCTCGTGCAGGGAGCCCTGTAGCTGGTGGAGCTGCTTATACGGGAACATGTCATGGTGTTCCGCCATCTCCGGTTGCGGGTAGTGCTGCCGGAGACAGCCATGACAGAGTTGATCATCGTGTTAGTCGTATTTCTGTTGCTCGCCATAATTGCGCACGAAGCACAGACTTCGTTGTGACCGCGACGCCGGAATCTCGACGACCGTGGGAAAATTCCCATGGTCAGCGCCTAAATTTTGCGGTAGACGTATAGAACTAAGCAGGGAAAGGAAGGAAGGTGCTGGGGCGTCTCTAATTCCGTATCAAGGAGTTTTGAGACATGGACCAGTCACGCCGCTGCAACGATTCAGGAAGGCCCAGAGACTTTTGCAAGACCCCGGAGATGAACAACACCGGGGTGAACATCAATTTGCACAGCGAGATTTACTTTCCGATGTGCAAGCCCATCCTCCCTTGTCCTCCCCCCCTGCCGATTCCAGGCTGCATCCCGCCTGTGGCAATCGTGCGCCCGGAGCCGCCCTGCCGGCCGGTTCCCCGCCCGGATTGCAATCCTCCAATCGTTAGACCTGTGCCCGATTGCAATCCGCCTGTGGTCGTGCGGCCCAGACCCGACTGCAACCCACCGGTGGTAAGACCTATACCCGATTGCCCTCCGCCCGTGGTTGTGAGGCCGGAGCCGCCGTGCAGACCTTATCCCATGCCGCGGCCTGAACCTGGCTGCTGGAGACCCATGCCCAGACCAGTGCCCGAGTGTCCGCCCCCGGGCTTTGACGTGAGCTTCGGGTTCGGCTTCTCGTTCGGATTTGATGTGGGCGTGTCGTCCTCCATGCGAGCAGATGGCCGCACCGAATATGGTGGCCGCCCGTACAACTACGATCGCTACTGCAACCCATACAGACCTGCCTCCGGTTACTCCGGGGCTTCCTTCGGCTGGGGCACTCCATTCGGAGACGGCTACGTCAGCGCCGGCAGCGGGTACCGTGGTGGATACAGCGGCGGTGGAGTCTCGTGGGGCGCCGGCTCGGACTTTGGCTACGGTCGCGGCTCTGCTGGCTGGAACAGCTACAACCCGGGCTACTCTGGTCCGCGCTCCTACGTTCCTGCCCGGCCTCGCGTCGTACACCGGGGCTACTGAAGACTTGGAGCGGTAAGCTCCTCAACCTGGAAGCCGCAGCTGCCCCTGAGCTGCGGCTTCTTCTTGGCGCTGACCTGCGGGTCAAACGGAGGAGCAATCTGCTGCCT
>DATNRD010000101.1:0-3830 GCA_036703665.1 Candidatus Obscuribacterales bacterium | reverse complement strand
AAGTCGCGCTGGGACTGGGCGCTCGCGTGACGCTCTTCGACCGTTCCATTGAGCGCCTGCGCTACCTGGACGATATTTTCAACGGTCAGATCCGCACCGTATTCTCCATTGGTCATTACCTGGAGACGCTGCTCCCGCACGCCGACCTCGTTATCGGTGCCGTGCTCATCCCTGGCAAACAGGCGCCGCGCGTTGTAACAGCCGACATGGTGAGGAAGATGAAGCCGGGCTCAGTGATCGTCGACGTGAGCGTAGATCAAGGCGGCTGCATCGAGACGATTCATGCCACCACGCACTCCGACCCGACTTATGTCTGGGAAGGTGTGGTCCACTACGGTGTGGCGAACATCCCCGGCGCCGTCCCATGGACCTCCACGCGGGCGCTCACCAATGCCACGCTTCCCTACTGCTTGAAGCTGGCCAAGTTCGGATATCAAGCCGTCCTGGATGATCCGGCTCTCAATCGCGGCGTGAACATCCACGAAGGCAAGATCGTGCACCCGGGCGTGGCCGAAGCAGTCGGCAATGCGCCGGTGGCGGCGCATTAATGTAAGCGCTTCGTTGCTGCCTCCGGCAGCGGCTGCGCCGGCTGGCTACGTCGCTTCGCGACTTCGCATCCAGCAATTGCTCCGTCGGCTCGCAAGCTCGCCTCCTTCGCTGCGCGCGACAAGACGCTCGGCGGCCGACACCGGCACGCGCGTGTAACGGCTGAACCTTCTAATTCCTGCCCAGCGCGCTCCGCAATGCAGCTTCGACAGCACGGTGGCGAAAGGAATAATCAATTCCCATCAGCTTGTTGGGTACCACACGCTGGCTGGCAAGTAGCACCTCGTCGGCCATCTGACCGAACATCAAACGAAGAGCAAAAGGTGGAACCGGGAAGATTGTCGGGCGCCTCAAGACTTCGCCCAGTATCCTGGTGAACTCCAGATTGGTAACCGGGTTAGGAGCCACAGCGTTGACCGGTCCGCTCAATCGTTTGTCAGTGATCGCGCATTCGATCACACCGACAAGATCCTCCAGAGATATCCAGCTCATGTAGTGACGCCCTGCCCCGAGCGGTCCGCCCAAGCCCAGCTGGAACGGCGGCAGCATCAGCTTGAGCGCGCCGCCCTTGCCCGAGAGAACCACGCCGATCCGCAGCCTGACCACGCGAATCCCCTTGTCAGCGGCCGGCTGGGAGGCTTCCTCCCACATGCGGCAGGTGTCCGCAAGAAATCCCTTGCCAGGCGGGCTCTCCTCGACAAGAATCTCATCCCCACGGTCTCCGTAATACCCGACGGCCGACGCACACACGAGCACCGCCGGGGGGCTCGCAAGACCGGCCAGGGTTCGCGCGATGATGCCCGACCCCTTGACGCGGCTGTCCCGAATAAGCGCTTTCTGCTCCTCGGTCCATCGCTTCGTGGCAATGCCTTCACCGGCCAGATGGACCACCGCATCAAAGCCTTCGACGTCGCCAGCCTCGAGCTTTTCGCCCAGCGGATCCCAGACAACGGCTCCCTCGCCCGCTTGAGCGGCGGAGCGCACCAGGCGAACGACCGTATGACCCCTGGCAACCAGAACAGGAACAAGCGCCGAGCCGACCAGCCCGCTTGCGCCGCTGACGAGAATTTTCATTTGCGAACCTCCTGCCGGCGGCAGCTCCTATCGCTTCGTCCTGTCCGGACGGAAGCAACCGATAGCCAATCTGCTCTTGCGTTTCCTTACGCGCGGCCGTCTCAAGAATACCCGGTCGCCCCCGCCCTCGCAATCCGGCTCGGTAAAAGGCGCATTGCCGGAGCCGTCGGTGAGCGGCTCCGGCATCGAGCTTCAAAAGCAGGCGATCGCTCGCTTGTGCTTATTTCTTCTCTTTGTCTTCCTTGTTGATGATCGCATCAAGGACGGGAAGCAACGGGCTGGCTACGGACATGGCCGCAAAGCGCAGGGGATTTTTCTTGGCTGAGCTGAAAAGGTCCTCCGATACCGACCGTATCTTGTCGAGCACAAGCCCGTCGGTGCTCTTAATCGACTCGCGTACCTGCGGTACTAAGGCAACCGGACCAAGCAAGAACCACGGCATCACTTCGCCGTGAACCTCTTTGTAGAAATTGAAGAACTTGTCCGCGGTGCTCTGCTCTTGCTTGCCGTCAGCCTTGTCGCTGGAGCCTTCCCCGGCCTTCTCGCCGGCTTTCATCGCTGCCGTCGCTCCTTTGATCGCACCACGCATGGCAGCGCCGCCAGCCCCCAGAGTAACCAGGGAGATCGCCGCCTCGGCTGCGGCGCGCCCTAAATCCTGGGCAACCTCTGCGGCGCTCTTGTCCTTTTCCTCAATCAACTTCGATGCCACCACCCCGGGTACCCCGAGGACTGCTCCCAGGACAACCTCCCGAGCGACATCAGACCATACCGAGCTGGATGATTCCGGCTGTCCTTGCTTCGCTTCTTGCTTCTCGATGTTGCGTCCGTCCGCCATAATCGTCTCCTTCGTCGCGTGCTAACCATTCCCCACCCAGCATCGTGAATGCATCTATCCGCGGCCGCCCCTTTCTGGACATTAATTCCGGGGTCGCGATTGTCATGAGCCTCGCGATAGCAAGAACGGCCCGCACAGAAACGTACTTGCCATCCGGAGCAAGTCATCCGGGGCAAATATAGATCCTCCTTTCCTTCGCCGTGCTTCCTGAGACCCGCCGCATTTCTCACAATGGCAACTCTCGACGGCACGGGCGTAAGGGACGCTTCCGGCAGGTCGAGTATTTCAACAAGCAGGAGATATAGTTAAGCTTTTGAGTCGCCTTTGTAATGATCTCTGCACTTGCAAACGCGTACCATATTTCAGGTTTGCAAGAGAAGTCCGTGCCACGGAGAGTCAGCCGCAGCTGGATGCGAGGATTGCAGGGTCAAGTAATACCGACGCTCACCGACCTGCCCCGGCCCTTAAAGGGTCTGGCATGCAGTCGAGCGGTGGTGGCCTTGCTCGTCCTTTTCACTGCCAACATCGTGCTGGCATACTGGAAACCACTAGCCGATGTCGATCCCGAGAGCCTGCCTGCGGCTCATACCTGGGTCTGGTGGGCAACGCGCGAATTCCTGGATCACAAGAAACCAGCCGACGTAGTGCTGCTCGGATCGTCACTGCTCATGCATCCCGTTTCCCGGCTGGATGCGGACTACCTCAACAGGGACCTGGACTATGTGCGTCACCACCGCTCCGTGTACATGGAAGCGGCCGTCTCGCAGCGCTTCGGTGTGGCGGACCCGTTGTGCTTTAATTTCGCCCTGCCCGGCGGCATGGTGTCAGATGACTACATGGTTGCCCGTGCCCTCTTTGACGGGCAGAGGAAGCCACGTATTGTGGTCCTCGGGCTCTGTCTCCGGGATTTCATGGACAACGGCGTCACCTGGTGCGGTGGAACTCCGGCTTTCCGCTACTTGAAGCGGTTCGTAAACATCGATGATCTCGTCGAGCTGGCCATGCCCCAGATCTGGCAGCGCCTGGAGTACGGTTTGGCCAAAGCCTTCTATTTATGGGACAAGCACCTGGACATACAAGTCGTCACCGCAGAAATGGCCAGGGTGCACGCAGGCAAGTTTCTCAGTCACCTCTTCGGCACCAGCACCAGGGATCATCCCGAATGGCTCGGCCCCCCACCCAATGCACGCTCCGAGGTAGAGGAAGGCATGTTCATTGTCAGGGCTCATCAACCGTCGTCGTTCCAGGACAACACCGCGGAATACAAGAAGCGCTACAGAGCTCCTAACGCAAGACAGTTTGCTGTGCAAACAGAGTTCTTACACAGGCTCCTCAGTCTGTGCCGCTCCCGGAACATAAAGGCGGTTATCGTGAA
>DATNRD010000100.1:0-6479 GCA_036703665.1 Candidatus Obscuribacterales bacterium | reverse complement strand
GTCCCGGTCCTGGTCCCGGTCCCGGTCCTGGTCCTGGTCCTGGTCCCGGTCCTGGTCCCGGTCCTGGCCCTGGCCCCGATCCTGGCCCTGGCCCCGATCCTGATCCTGGTCCCGGCCCTGGCCCCGGTCCTGGCCCCGGTCCTGGCCCTGGTCCTGGCCCAAGCGCCCTGCAATCGGGTGTAACACAGCCGCCACAGCTTCCCCAACAAGCTCTGCTTCAGACGCTTACGCCAGGGCAGAACATTGCAGTGACAAATCAGTGTGGAGCATATACGTTCAACGATGAGCGCGAGACCTTCATGCAGGCTGCGCTCGGATCAAGATTCACGATCGAACCCGAACAAACCGTAGTCCTCGAGCGAGGTCGAATTGTGGCTGGAACCCGCAGGAGGGAGCTGCGCGTGAAAGCAGGTCTTATAACGACCGTGGTCAAGCCCGAGTCCGCAGCAGTAATTGAAGCCGAGCCTGACAAGCCGCCTCGCATCACCGTCCTCAACTCGGAGGGTCCGGACGGCGTTGTCGTGCAAGTCGGTAAATCCAAGTTCACGGTCAAACAATCGGGTGACGAGCTGGTGGTGGCTGAACAAGGGGTTCCCGAGGAGCAGATCAAGCCCAAAGACGGTATCCGAAGGCAATTCGAGCCCGCACTGTTGGGGAGCGGAAATGTACGGATATTTGTGGCGCATGTCCCGATCGAGGATGCTATTCGCAAGAACATAGTGTTCAACTGCACGTACCATTTTCTCGAAAATTATCTGCCTGTGAGAAAGGTCACCGGGCGTGAAGGCTTGGCCGATAAGGGTCCCAGCCGGCTCGGACAGGTTAACCCGCAGCCAGCGCCGGCTAGCATAGTGAAGCCGGTGCCCTCTGAAGTCCTCCCGCGTATGGCACCACCGGCGGTGACGGCGCGCCAGCCTGCAGTACCGCCGGCGACACCATTGTTCCTAAAACCGGTCGCGCACCGCGTATCGCGTCCACCTTCCTGGATGAGAGCCAGCTCCGACAGTGCTCTGGTGGAAAGCGACCCGAAGCACTACCATCTGTCGCAGGGCAGCACGCTGGCAGAGGTTCGGGATGGACTACGGATGGAAACCAGACATGGGACGGTATTTGCCAAACCGGGGTCGGTCGTTCTAGTGAGCGCCGATGACAAGATCACCCGGGTGCTGAATCTGGCGGACAAGCACGGTGGTTCCGTTGACTTTGTAGTGGGCAAGCACGTAGTGCCGTTGGCGCCTGGGACGGAGCTGAATATTCTGCCGCGATCCGCAAGGGATGCGGAAGCCCTTGTCTGGTCCGACGGCATTGCGCGCAGAGATCTGCGGATAACTCCTGTTGACAGCAACCTTCAACTCATTATCAATCAGGTCTCGATCGTAGATGCCTTCGCGAAAAACCCGCTGCTCGCCGGACTACGCGCATCCGGCTCTCCGGCCGATAAGTCGCTGGCTAGAAGGATTGTCAGAACGGCAGCTGTCATTGCCCTGACTTCAGATCGATTCAAAGGGCCATACGCAGTTCCGATACGCAGAGCTGAAGCCGTCTCCCTTGCACCACGCCCCGAGAAAGAGGGCCGGCGGCGGACCTACTGAGCAAGCGCCAGGAATCAACCTGCGGCCGGATCCAGCCTGGGCTCCTATTTTAGTAACACCGGCTGCATTGCGGGATGCTCTGCCGCGTTCTCCAGAACCGGCTCCTGACCAGGCGGGCTGTCAGGCAGCAAAGTCTGAAGCACGATGTCGAGAATCTGTCCCTGGCGCGCGCCCACGAGAGTCTTCAAACGATCGCCTTCCCTGTTCACCACAATCAGGGTGGGAACCGCCAGGACGCCCACTTCCTTAACGAAGGCGCGGTTGCGAGGCTCGTCAATGTCCACGCGAATTATCTTCACGCGTCCGGCAAAGCGCTGTTCTGCCTTTCTGACAATGCGGACAACGTCGACGCAACTTGCACACCAGTCCGCGTAAAAGTCGAACACGAAAAGCTCCGGAACGCTGTCGTCGCGTCCGCCGCCCACCTGCGAAGCAGCCTCCTGGCACCAGGCGGGGCTCAGGCCGAGCAGCCATATCGCAAGCAGAGCCACGAGAGAAGCTGCACGCATTTCACTTCTCCTCAGCATCCGACCCCCCTGCAGTTATCCAGCGCCCCAAAACGCCGCATCGCCGCTTACGTCGCCCCGCCAATCGCGATCTCCGGCACCTGAGCTTGAAATTTCTTAAGGCCGGTTGGTCCGCGAAAAAACGTCGCGCGCCCCCTGACTACGATTATGGCGGGCACGCACCTTCAGCGAATCCCCCATATGGGGAATCCGGAGTTGGACCAGGCAGCGGCATGGCCTGCCTGGTTTGGGTCAGTCTCACAGTATCATAGATTCGTAAAGGGAACGGGTCGTCATGAACCGCAGCAAGCCGATTACAATCGATGACGTTGATTTCTGGGAGAGGCTCTACCAGTCGGGCTCCACGCCGTGGGAATTGGGGCGCCCGGCGCCGCCCCTGGAGAGCTTCCTGAAGTCCCGGTACACGATAACCCCGGGCTCCATTGCCGTGCTGGGGTGCGGCACGGGACACGACTGCATGCTTTTCGCCCGGTATGGGTTTCAGGTCACCGGCATAGACTTTGCTCCCTCGGCAATCCAGTCCACTTACGACAAATTCCTGCAGGCCGGCATTGCCGGCACCAGTGGCTTTCTGCTGCAGCGAGACTTTTTCAACCTGCATGAGTACATAGGCTATTTCGACTACGTGCTCGAGCATAACTTCTTCAATTCGATCGATCCCTCCCGAAGGCGCACCTACGCGCACGTTGTCCAGGACCTTTTGAAGCCCGGCGGCAAACTGATTGCGCTCTGGTGGATTGTCGATCGGCCTGGCGGGCCACCGTTCGGCATTGCGAAGGATGCGCTGTTCAGCATGTTCGGTCAGTTTTTCACCTTCGACATGGTCCACACACCGGCTGACTCCGCCCCGGGTTGGGAGAACACGGAGCTCTTCACGCTGATGACCAGGCGGTGAATCCGTCGCTCCCGCCCGAGGCTTGAGAGGCCTGCCAACGAGCGCATATACTGGAGTCACGTGACGGGAGCAAGCTGAAGTCAGAGCTATCCGAAGAGCAGTCGGGTTCGGCCGCTCTTTTGTCTCCTTTAGCGCCAGCGCGCCGGTGATATACTGGAATTACGTTACAGGGGCATGCTCTATCAGAGCTATCCGCCAGAGCCGCCGAATTCGGTGGCTCTGCTTCTTTTGGCCGGACAACTTGTGGTGGTCCCCTGGGGCGGGATTCGAACCCGCGACCTCACCCATCGTTACAGGGGTGCTCTGTCCGCTGAGCTACCCAGGGTCCACCACTTATGCAAACGATGGTGCCCGTGAAAAAGTTCAACACGGTTTCTAAAATTCGCGGAATGAAAGCCGCTTTGAGTTAAGCCTTTGCGGCGGTGCCGGATACGAAGATCTCAACAAAATTGTCGACGTACTCTCTTGCTGAATACGGGTGGAATTCTGGACCGAAAAGATTTGTCGTGAGGAAGTACGTGAACAGCCCGCTTATGAAAGCCTGCGCCGAGGCGGCAAAGTTCAACCTGCGCACGACTCCTCGTTTTGCCAGGCCGGCAAGATACTCAGTCAGGTATTCACGCAGCTGCCTGGGCACTCGCGTCAATATGCGCACCTCCTCCGGGTGGTGGCGCGCCTCCAGCATCATGATCATGATCAGCTCTCGTCGCTGATCCCAGACACCGAGAATGTGATGCGCGATGATTTTGAGATCCGCGGCATAATCGCCGGTCAGCTCCGTCTTAAGTGTTTCCGCGATTACGGGCAAGACCGAATGGCGCTCGATCACCGCCGACAGCAGATTCTCCTTGCTCCCGAAGTGCCGGAAGAGCGTCACCTCGTTCACCCCCGCCTCCTCGGCAATCTGCCTGGTGGTGGCACTGGCATAACCGCGAACGGAGAACACCGCCAGAGCGGCCCTTGCGATTCGATCCTTCGTATCTTCAATCCTTGTCGCCATCGTCACCCCACCGTGGTTCTGAAGCGCTTCACGCTCAAATAAAGAAGGGCAAATCCGAACAACGTCAACGGCAAAATCCAGGGCCAGAGATCCTGAAACCCAGCCCCCCGCAGCACGATGCCTCGCTGGATCTGCAGGAAATACGTCAGTGGAATGGCATAACCAAGCCAGTTAAGCAGAAGCGGCATCGACTCGCGCGGGAAGATAAAACCGGACAGAAGCACCGACGGAATGAGGACAAAGGCGGCAAAGTGCATGGCTTGCGCCTGGTTGGTCGCCGCTGTTGAAATAAGGATGCCGATCGACAGAGCCACGAACACGAATATCAAGGTGCAGACTTCCAGCAGCAGGAGGCTGCCATTGATCGGCACATGGAAAACGGCATACATTGCGGCAAGCAAGAGATTCGTGCCGATAAAGCCGATGACGCAATATGGGATCAACTTCCCGAGCATCAAACCAAGCGGTTTGACCGGCGTGACCAGCAGTTGCTCCAGCGTGCCAACCTCCCGCTCCCGAACGATTGCGTTGACCGTGAGGAATAAGGTAATGGTCTGAGCCATGAACCCGACCAGCCCGGGCAGCATGAAATTCGTAGTGCGCACGTCCGGATTGAACAGCAAATCCCAGAGAGCGCGGGGTGAACTCGGCCACTCCCGGCATCTGTACGACTTTCCCCCGGAACTGCCTGCCCGGGTACGCATCAACCTTCGCAACCACCTCCTGCCCGACGCGAACCCGACCCAGCTCGCGCTCCGGCAGGTACACTCGCGTCCATATGTTGTCCAGCCTGGTGAGCGTACCGATTGATTTGTTGGCCGGTATCACCTCTCCAGCGTACAAGTCCATCACGCTCACCTCAGCCTCGATCTCCACCGGCACGGGCCTCCGGTTTCGCTCAGACCGCGGAGGCTATGCAAGCATGTACTTGCTTTCATCATACCACTGTAGGATTTGCGTGCTAAACGAGCGATTGAACTTTTTTGCCGTCCGGATCGTTTTCTAAAGTAGCGACCACGCAGTCTACCCCGGCAGGGCAGACCGGCGCGTTGCTGGGCATCTCACGTCTGAGCCAGTTGAGGAGGATTGAGGATGGATGCTGGTCTAGTCAGTTACGCCGCTGCTCTGGCTGCCCCGCTGGTACTGAGCTGGCAGGCTGCCGCCGCGATTCGGCGCATGGTGCGACGGTCGCACGGCGCGTCCCAGTTTGAACGGGCAGCGCCGGCTGCCGGCGCCCAACACGGGCACCGTCGGGCCTCGAAAAACGTACAGTTAAGAAAGCTCATCGCGGTCGAAGAAAGTCTTCGAGCACAAGGCACGCAGGTCACCCTGGGCGTCATTGCGCCCGATTACGTTCTCTACGGCCTGCCACCCGGCCCCGGACGAGCCCGCAGGCCGCCCCGGGTCCTTTGATCTCCGATCGCCGGCGGCCGGATCGTGGGGAGAGTGACCGGAAGCCGGACGATCGATTGAGGTGCGCGCCGCGAGCGGGGCCTGGATGCACGAGCCGAGTTCAACCGGGTCAATCCCGCGCTGCCGATCCAACCCGGCAGGGTGGCGCGTAAACAGCGGAGGGGCAAGTAAAACCTTGCCCCTTCACTGTTCCATCCAGCGGACGCCCCTGGTTCCCATGCCGTTTCCTTACAAGATGGTCAGCCATACTGGGGTCGGCACGCAGTTGTGCCTCCCGGAAGCGCCGGCTTCCAGCCGGCTCCGACTAAGGGCTGACTCTCTCGAAGCCGCCAGGCTTGCGGCGCTCCCAGACAATGCCCCACTCCAAAGGAAGCAGCGCTGACCCTAATTCACCCGCACGATTCTGAGCACCTCATTGCGCAGCTTCTTGACGGTGGACATGCTGTCGTAAATCGCCAGGGCCTGCCGAGCAATTTTCTCGTTGTCGTATTTCGGCCCTTCGGTCAGCGACTTGAGCTGCGCGAAATGCTTCTGTACGTCCTGCATTGCACCGCGCAAGTTTCCCCAGGGGCGAGCCACAGAGTCGACCTTGTTGTCGGGAATGATGAGGGCATCCACCGAATTCTGCAGAAGCTCGACGTTGTACGCCACATCACTCACGAAGCGGTCGAGATACTTTTTGCGCGGCTCGAGCGGTCCCATTTGAATGGTGCCGCTCGGGTCCGGCACAGCCGGTATAACCACGCTGTTCGGCAGAACGTTGGGCGGCTTGACGGTGACCGTGTCCTTGCGCGTCACCTCCGAGATGACCAGCAAGCAAGATTTTCTGAGATCCTCGGCAGCTTCTCCAATCTTTATGAGCCCGTCCTCGGTAAGCAGTACCGCACCGCGCACGCCTCCCTTGAGCACGGGCGGCTTGGCACCGACTTGCCCCTGCGCCAGAACGCCACCGGGGCAGCCGTTGACCAGCGCCCAGACAAGGGCGAAGGCAGCAAGGAAACTCGGTAATTTTGCTGGCGAAATCATCATCGGCAAACGAATTGGCTGACAAT
>DATNRD010000099.1:0-33009 GCA_036703665.1 Candidatus Obscuribacterales bacterium | reverse complement strand
GTTTCACCCGGGGCCACCAGGCGCGCGATGACGGATAGGTCTTTGCCGGCCGTGATCAACGGTGGCTCGAGGTAACCGTGTTTTTGGATTTGCGGGTAACCGACCGTAGACATAAGCCCGTTGCAGAGGCATTTCTTGCCGACGACGTCTTCCGCTCGACCGCCCTTGCGTACGTAGTCCTCCACCGGCTCTGCCGGGCAACGGAAGCCGACGGACCCGTCAGACCGTCTATATGCCGTCCTCAGGTACCCCAGATCGCAGATTCTCGGTCGAGTCTCGTACACGTCGCTCTCGGACAGCGACCCTTCGACCGCGACGATTTTGAAGGGGTAACCGGAAGCCGAAGCAAGCGGATCGGTGAAGACGCGTGCTTGCCCTCGTAAGATACTTTCAATGACACGCTCTTTTATGTCTTGCCGGATGCCCGATTCGCGACAGTATGCGAACGCCGATCCAACTTGAACGCCCCGTGCCCCGGCCTGCTGCGCTTCCTTCAGTTTTTCCGGAGAGGCGCAGGACCCGGCCAGCCAGAACGGCAGGCCGAGTTTCCTGAAGCCTTCCAGATCGAATTCGTCCTTGGGTCCATAAACAGGCTCGCCATGCTCGTCGACCGTCACTCCACCGCGGGGCGGCGCGTTATGCCCGCCGGCAGTATGGTGCTCGACGACGAAGCCATCGACAGTGCCGCTGGCCTTTCTGGCCAGCGACTGCGCCAGTGTCGCCGATGACACGATGGGCAAGAACTTCGGCCGCACAAGGGCAGCGGCAGCGCGCGGTGTGAAGACGCGCGGGTCGAACGTGATCTCGAATTCTTCACCGGGTTCAGCGTCTTTTACGTCCAGCTTCAGGCTCACCGGCTCGTGCCGGCTCAGCTTGTCAAGCATGCCTGGAATCGCTCTGGGTATGCCTGCTCCCATAAGGACGTAGTCGACGCCTGCCAACAGAGCGCCATACAGCGACGGCAAAGTGGGAAGCTCGATTTTCATAAGGTAGTTGATACCTACAAGCCCATTGTGCCCCTCTTTTGCGAGGAACACCTCGGCAAAATTTGCCACCACGGTCAGCTCTGTAAGTCCGGTCTGCGGGCTGGCACCGTGCATTGGCACCGGGCGATACGCTTCGGCCGGTGCCTTGCCGCCCTCTACGAAATAGCGATCCCAGATTCTTTGGGCGACATCTTGATACGGGAAGTGATCGAATGCCCTGCGCATGGACCCATCCATGTCGCCATCCTGCAGGCGTCGAGCCACAACCGCATCGAGAAATGTTCCCGAAACGACCCCCAGTTGACCGGCCTGGGAGACAGCTCTGGCCAATCGCCAGTTTGATACTGCCACACCCATTCCACCTTGAATTATTACGGGATCGTTCATCGCTGATTCGCCTCCTGGCATTGAGATGCCATGCACGGATACGATGCTTCCGCCGCACACAGCGCCGCGTGTGGCTTGCATTTTTGGCTGCCAAGTTGTCTAACTAAATGCAGATCTCGGCCGTGACTTCCGATCCTAGCAATGTTGGGCGTAAATGAGAATGAGCACCAAAAGGTAACCACCGGCTAGTAAAGTTTCGCCAACATAGGTCTCCGAGCACGAAATTGTCATCCTGAGGCACTTGAGCAAAGCGAGAGGGGCGAAGGATCTCCTTGTGCAGAGACGAGATCCTTCGTGCTGCCTAAGAGGATGACAGAACGTCCGTACGAGCACCTGTCTTGGCCGAATACTTGCACTCTCAACATCCACAGCCAGTGAAGCAGGGGTGTCGAGGTACGCCGGCACTCCAGGCATCACCTGTGATGCGCACGGCCTGCAGTGTGCATCACGGCCACTAGACGACCCGCTGTCTCCTCATCGATCCAAAGCGGCGCGGCGCTGGAGTCTTGTCGCTCTGCTTACCGGGATCGAGCGGGCGACCGATTAACTTTTCTATCTCTCGCACGAGGTGGCGCTGCTCTTCGGAAACGAATGAAAGCGCCATACCTGAGCGCCCCGCTCTTCCGGTTCGCCCGATTCTGTGCACATAGTCTTCCGGGGATTCCGGCAGATCATAATTCACGACGTGACTGATGTGGGGTATGTCGAGACCTCTGGCGGCAACATCGGTTGCGACGAGAACCTGGAAGTTTCCTTCTCTGTACCTGGTCAGAGTCTTCTCACGCTGACTCTGGGCAATGTCGCCGTGAATCTCTTCGGCCGGGACGCTCAGATCACGCAGCCTGCTCTTGACCCAGGTAGCCTTGCGCTTGGTGCTTGTGAAGACCAGCACCGATGTCATGTTGAGATCGCCTATGAGCCTGGCAAGAAGCGCATCCTTGCCGAACTCGTGAACGTGGAAAATGCGCTGATCGATCTCGGTCGGCTCGATTTGTTGTTTGTTTGCTTGAACTGTTACCGGGTCGATGAGAAATTCCCATGCTATCTGCTCTACCTGCCTGTCAATCGTGGCTGAGAACATCGCCGTCTGTCGCTCCCTCGACAGACGGGCGACAATTCGCCTGACCTGGGGCATAAAGCCCATATCCAGCAGGCGATCGGCCTCATCCAGTACAAGTATCTCTATGCTCGCAAGATCCACCATCTTGCGTTCGATGTAATCGAGGAGTCTGCCGGGCGTAGCCACAATAATGTCCACCCCGCGTCTCAGGGCGCGAGTTTGGCTTTCGTAGCCGGTGCCACCGTAGAGGGTGACGCTGCGAAGCCGAGAATACTTGCCGAAGAGCATGAACTGCTCTTCGACCTGCAGGGCCAGTTCGCGGGTGGGTACAAGAACAAGGGCCCTGGGTTTGCTATCCGGCTCCTCCAGGCACTCTATGATGGGCAGGGCGAAGGCGGCCGTCTTCCCGGAACCCGTTTGAGCCGAGGCCATTACGTCCTGCCCCGACAGCATCACTCCTATAGTTTTTCGTTGAATCTCGGTTGGTTCTGTGTAGCCGCATTCTCTCAATGCAGCGAGTATAGGCTTGGACAAGCCAAGCTCAGCAAAATTTCTCAATCTGATTTCCTTGTTTCAAACACTGGCTCGATCAGCCATTCAACTCTTGTCTTTTCCACAACCCTGCGCCGCGCCTAGAGCCTCTTGCTCGTCACTTTACCGGCAGCCAGCTTCAGGGAACGACAGACGTCCGAACCTGCTGACCTTCAGTGCCCATACCCGCCAGGGTCTACGTAAGTATGGCACAAGTCAAGCAGGATGTCAAAAGATTTCTTTTGTCCTGGTCGGGCGCATGTGACCCAAACTGCCGCTGGCGGAGCGTTTGCGGGAAATGTGCTTAATCTGCGTGACCCGGGCGAGCCGCGGGGGAGCCCACCTGGCAGGATAGGCGTGCTAGGGCAGTGCGGCGGGTGACGTCGGAGCCGGGGTGTGAATTTACACGGAATCTGGCATAATTGTTGTGTCTACTTATTCGGGCCGGTGTTCTCAATCTCTATTGAGTCGTTCGGTCGGAGATTGGAGAATACTGATGAATAACAAGCTGTTTGTAGGGAACCTGTCCTACCGCATTACGGATGCTGACCTGGCAGAGCTGTTCGGCTCGTATGGTCAGGTGGTCTCGGCTGTGACCATAAAGGATAGAGACACGGGCCGCCCGAGGGGTTTCGGATTCGTCGAGATGGCATCGCAAGCCGAAGCCGAGGCCGCCATCAAAGGGCTCAATTCCCGTGATGTCGACGGCCGGTCGCTAGCCGTAAATCTTTCGGAGCCGAAGCCACGCAGCGGCAGCCGCCCACGCGGTCGTTACTGATTCGCGCTGCAATCCGCCTAACCGGGCGTACAGACGCTGCCGTAATAATGACGCAGATGAGGGTGCTCGTTGCCCTGGGAGCGCCCGGATCGCGCCGGCCGGAAGCCGGCGCTCCCGGCGAATCAACAGAAGGCGTAGCTGCCTACCTGCGATGCATTACGGCAGACCGGGACGTGGCTTGGCCGGTTGCACCGAGATGACGGCATCGCGGCCCTTCCACTGCTTCTTGTTCAGAACGGGCGTTTGCAGTTCACCCCGGTCACGCAGGACTTCCGACTCCACGGCGTCGCGCAAGTTGAGGTAAGCCTCAGTTAGAGTGGTCTTGTCGCCGCTCGATTCGAGCGCCTCCAGCAGCCGTCTGGTGAAGACGCTGTTTTGATAGTTCTTGGATTCCCAGGACACCTGATCGGCAAGGCTCGAGCACAGGATTGCTTGTCCGCTGCCTATGTTGAGCTGGTCGAGATCGAGTCCGCCCGTGCGGGTCAGACCTTTTTCGCCGGGCGCGGCTGCGCCCCCATGGCAAACATCCATAATGAGCACCACGCGGTCGCTGTGCACCTGCTCCTTGATGATGTTCGTCAGCCACTGCATGGGAATGCCTGTGGATAGAAGACTGTTCTTGTTGGTGTCGTAGGCGACCAGAAAGTTCACCCCGCCGGCTTCTTCTTTGGCGCCGCTGGCGTGGCTCGATATATAGATGACGACCAGGTCGTCGCGATTGGCCAGACGTCCAAGCCATTTTTCTCCGAGCTGCCCGACAATATTTTCACGATTGGCGCCGGAGTCGGTGAGCAGCTTGACGTGGTCGGGTTGGAAGCCGGCTCGGTTAACGAGAAAGTTGCGGAAATCGGTGGCATCCTTGGCCGCGTATTTGAGGTTTATCGAGGAATCCTTGAAGTTGCTTATACCGATTACCAGAGCCCATTTGTCGGCGACCGGTCTGTCGATCCCGCGAGCACTTCGAGCATCATCGCTGCCCAGAGACTCAGCCAGCTTGTTGAGGTAACGAGCGCCCGGTAGCGCACTCTTGATTTGTTCTGCCCGGGCGCTCATTTCCCCGGCTTTTGCCTTGTCGCCCAGCGCAGTGTATACCTTTGCCAGTGCTTCGAGGTCGCTGGCTACCCTGGCGCTGCCGGGACCTAGCGATTTTTCGTCAATGGCCAGCACCTGGAGATAGAGCCGTTCGGCTTCCGAGAGGTTGTCCTGCATTTGATACAGAGAGCCGAGATCGCGCAGCCCAGCAGCATACTGCACGTTGTCCGCTCCGAGAGCGTGTTTAGTGGCAACAAGCGATCTCTTATAGAGCGGTTCGGCTAGATCATATTTCCCTTGCCTGGCGTAAATCCTGGCCAGGAGCCGCACTATCTCAGCTACGTCGGCATGTTGGGGACCGAGCTGTTTTTCCGCTATTGCAAGCGCTTTTGTCAGCAATGCTTCGGATTGCTCCAGCTTGCCCTCGTCTTGATAGAGCACGGCTAGATGCTTCATGCTTTGAGCCGTCTTGGCATGGTCATAGCCGAATTTTTGCTCTCTGATTTTGAGCGCCCTTTCAAGAAGCGGTTCAGCCTCGGAGTAATTCCCCTGTTGCTGGTAGACGAAGGCAAGATCGTTAAGCCCGGAAGCGACAGCGGGATGGTCCGGTCCCAGCGCTGTCTCAGCTATGTCAAGCGCCTTTCGGCAGAGGGGCTCGGCCATCTGGTACTTGCCCTGCATGAGATACGCAGAGCCCAGCTCGTGCAAGACGCCGGCGATCTCAGGATGCCCGGGGCCGTGCACTCTTTCCATAATCTCCAGAGAACGCTTCAAGAGGGCTTCGGCATCGACATACTTTCCCTGGCGCGTGTACAGCTCACCCAGGGCCGTCAGAGCGCCTGCGGTATATCTGTGATCTTTCCCGGCCGACTTCTCGCAGACATCCAGTGCCTGCTTATAGAGCTTTTCTGCATTTACGAAGTTGCCGGTCTCTTGATCGAGAAACGCAAGATTGAAGAGGGTAACTGCGTAATAGAGTGAATTGCGCTTCTTCGAGTTGTCGAAGAGGCTGATCGATCTCCTGAGCACTGCGGCGGCATCCGCGTACTTGCCTGCCACAACGTAGACATAAGCCAGGTTGTTGAGCTCCAGGGCGAGCTCCGGATTTTTGCTTCCCAACCGCTTTTGCGCGATCCCGACCGAACGGTTGTAGAGCTCGATCGCTTCGGCTGTGCGCCCCTGCATCTGGTACAGTCCTGCCAGATTATTCAAGGCAAGCGCCATGTCCGTTTGTTCGGCCAGCTTGCCGGCTTCCATGACCAATATTGCCTGTTTAAGCAATTTCTCTGCCTCGGCATACTTGGCCTGATCGCGATACACGGTACCCAAATTCAAAAGACTGCGTTCCAATCGGATTCCCCTGTCTCCGGCAGCTGTCGCGGCCTCGAGGGCCTCCTTGAAGAACCTTTCGGCGTCGGTGTAGTTTCCCTGCACGTACGCCTTCCGGCCGCCCTCAATGTAGGTCTCCCAGAGCGTTTTCTGAGAGAGAGCCTGCTGGGGCGCGCACAGCATGAGCAGTCCTGTCACCAGGAACGCCAGGGCAAGGCTGGCGCGGGATTGTCGGCTGGGCGGGAATCTCAGGTGCAAAGACGGTGTCTGAAACATGTAGCGGCTTCCCGGGATTCCCTCTTTAAGCTGTTCGACGTGCTCGTACCTGCTCGATGTTAACATCTCGTGGCACCTCTACAGCGCCCTTTTGTCACTTGTTGACAAATGCGCCTTTCAGTTCTAAAACTCGCCTTGATGAATCTCCTCAACGTGATTGCAGCTCTTCGCAAGTTCGGGAACTTTCTGATTGGACTGTTTCCCGTAATCGGGGCGGTAGCCGACTGGATCGGAGCGCGAATCCGGCAGTTGGCCAGCGTGCCGATCGTGGCGCGCTGTGTCGACCGGCTGAGGGAGAATCGCAAGGCTGCTGCCATAGGTTCCCTGGTAGAGCGTTTCTTCTGGCGCGATTATGGAAAGGATCGACTCGACTTGAGCGTGCTTCCCGCCGAGAGCTTGCACGTGATCCGACCGGTTTTTCTCGTTACGGTTCTTTTGACGGTATCGATGCCGTTTGCTGCGGTGTTCCATACCGCGGGACCGGCGATCACGACTGCAAGTGGTGCCGTGACGCAGGCACCCCTGTGGGCAATCTGGCTGTGGTCGCTGGTTGCGGGACTGGCCTGGGGATGCGTGGTAGCCGGGGCGATGCGGTGCAACCGGGCGATGTTCGTGGCTGCTTCGCTGGTGTACGTGTACCTGTTGGGAGCGTGCGCCTTTTTCCTGCCCCGCTCGC
Organism: Candidatus Obscuribacterales bacterium; assembly: GCA_036703665.1. Classification (GTDB taxonomy): domain Bacteria; phylum Cyanobacteriota; class Vampirovibrionia; order Obscuribacterales; family Obscuribacteraceae; genus DATNRD01. The sequence continues at coordinate 25,954 of DATNRD010000099.1, read as the reverse complement.
TCTGGAACGGGCTTGTTCCTGCCTGTGCAGTAATGTCAGTGGCGCTGGCCGAAAGAGCCTTGCACGCTTCCGGTGCGCGGAGTCGCCTACCGAGTGTTGCCACGGCGTTGGCGGTGGGGGCACCAGCCGGCGTCTATCTGGCTGCCCTGACACCGTTGCACTCGATGGTCAAACCACACGTGGTGCTCCTGGGAGGGCTGCTCGGCGGTGCGCTCTGCCTGCTGAGCATGATCTGGGGCGGCCGCGCGTGGGAGCGGAACCAGTGGCAGGCAGCAAGCTCAATGCAGCTGCCGGCAGCACTTGCCGTCTATGCGATCACGGCAGGCTCGGCCGCGTTCCTGGTTAGCCTGCTTCTGCGAGGTGGCCCTGGTGCCTATGCAGAGCAGCTGCTTTCGGTGCTCACGTTGTGGAACGGGTATCTCTGGCCGGTCTGGTACTTTATCGGCGTCGGCATTATCTTCAAGTTGCTCAAGAGCACGAAAATTGTCTCGAGCGCGCTGCGCGATCTTCTTCCAGAGCGAGTATTCGTGCCGGCCGTGCTATTTGTCATCACGGCCGGTGCCTGCCTCACCTGGAGTGAGACTGTTGTCGCCAGCGCCTCTGCCGCGGGTATGCCTGCTGTGCTGACCTTCTTTGCGTGGGTCTATAAGAACTCTCAATGGTTCTGGTCCAATCCGGTGAGCGCATTTTCAGCGCAGTGGATGCGCTGGATCCTCCTGTGCTCCATTGTTGCCGGCGCCTGGTTAGGGTCGAAGCGACGGCTGACCGGCGATACGGCAGCGTCGCTGTTGTATTGGATTGTCTTATCGTGGTTCCTGATTTCCGAATACTTGTTTCAATTCCTCTCGTTCGGCAGATCTCAAGCGCATTCGGTTGCGCTTCTTACCGTTTTCGCCATGTGGCTGGTGTGGCTGTTCCACACCGCCGGGCTCAAGTTGAGTCTGGAATCCTCGCCGGGGTGGCCATCGGCAGGGCGCCTGTGCCTCTACGCAGCGGTTGTCCTTTTCTGCCTGCTGGAGGTCAACGCTCGGACTATACTCGGCGATTTCCGGGTGATGGACGAGATGTTCTTGATCATGTTTCGTGGCGTGGTCGACGTGGGCTTACCGTACTTTGTCTATGTTGTCGCATCGCGTCGGTTCGGCGGGCTTCCTCTGCGGGCCGGAAAAATATTTCAGCTTTTCTGTCTGGGCGCGCTGCTCACTTTTCCCTTGAACGTTCTCGACAAACTGGCGCTCTGCAGCTGGTCCCTTGGGGGACTAAGGGAGTATGTAGTGCGGCAGGTGCAAGTGTTCATGCAATCCGGTGTAACAGCGACCATACCGCCGGTTCTGCCTGAGACGTGGGTGGTGATGCGCTCGGTGATCTACGTTGGCACACTTGTCCTGATAGCTGTTCTCACAAGACGCCACATCACGGATCGGCTCTCAGCATCCCCGGCGACCGTGCTTGCTCTACTTTCGTTTGCCGCCGGGTTTGCTGCCTTTTCCCGGAGCTGGTTCGAACTGCCGTTACCGACCGACGCTCGTGTCTTGATTTTACCGATGTGCACGACGCTATACGTTGACTACAACCTGCTTGCTTCCATACTTTCTGCCTGGCTTCCTGCCCTGGTTCTTGGGGCGTGCGTGATCTGGAAAGGACAATATAAGCTCCCCGGTGCGTTCGCGTGGGTAGCCGGCGCTGGTGGCGCATTTGGTATTAACTGGACCCTGTCATATGCGTGGCCGGCATATGAGGCCTGGTTACGCTCGACCGGAATGCTCGAGGTCTTTGCGGTTGTCGCAGTTTTCCTGTTAATCGCGCTGATCACCGGGCTGTCCAGACGCGCTGAAAGCGATCTGCAGCGCGAGACAGTTTCCGACGCCATCTAAGGGAACGGTAACGTCGTGGAAGCCCGTTGTGCTCGTTCACTTGGCTTGCTGAGTGAGCGCCGGGTCGCCTATTATTTCCGCAAGAGCATTTGGTTGACCCATTGCGGGGTAGAGGGAGAAATCATACATGGGCAGCACGCCAAGCTTGCAGGAGCGGTACGCACCAAACAGCATCTGTTACGGTTGCGGACCGGCGAACGATGCGGGACTTCATATCCGGAGTTATGCCGAGGGCGACTCGCTGGTGGCAGAATGGCAGCCGGACCCGAAGTATCAGGCGTTTCCCGGAGTACTCTATGGAGGACTGATTGGCAGCCTGCTTGACTGCCATTGCAACTGGACGGCTGCCTGGCATCTCATGCGGCAGAATGGGCTGGATCATCCGCCCTGCACTGTAACTGCGGAGTACACGGTGAAATTCCTGCGTCCTACGCCTGCCAATCACCCTGTGCGGCTCGTTGCAAAGGTCTTAGAGTCTAAGGCAGACAGGGCAACCATAGCAGGTGAGCTATACTCGGAGGACCAGTTGTGCGCCACCTGCCACGGCAGGTTCGTAGCGGTGAAACCTGGGCATCCCGCTTATCACCGCTGGTAAATGCGCTGCATTTAAGTCGTTTGCAGGGAGAAGACGATGCTGTCGTGGCTGGCATTAGGCGTGTGCGCTGTGCTGATCGTCGCAAGCGGCGTACAGCTTGCCAAGTACGCGGATTGCATCTCCGAGAAGACGGGCCTGGGCAGGACATGGGTCGGTGTCCTCTTGCTGGCGTCGATAACGTCGCTACCTGAACTGATTTCAGCGATCAGCGCTGTCACGGTCAACGATCTGCCCGACATTGCCGTGGGTTCGATTGCCGGCAGCAATATGTTCAACCTGGTTATCGTTTCGCTGGTAGACGCAGCAGCCGGCTCGATTCCACTCTCGAGGCAGGTGCACGAAGGTCATATACTGTCAGCGAGTTTCGGCAGCTTGCTGTGCGCCCTCGTTTGCCTGAACATCCTGGCGTCCCGGTTCATTCCCACAGTCGGTTGGATCGGCGCCGGCAGCCTCGTCCTTCTTGCGCTTTACCTTGTGGCTATGCGCTCCGTCTTCGATCACGAGCGCAAGAGAATCGCCCAGTTCGTGGCTGAGCTTGCGGCTGAGGCGGAACAGCAATACGGTGAAATCTCAACACCGAAGGCCTGGACGATGTTGACCCTGAATGCGGCCGTTGTCGTCGGTGCAGCGATGTTCTTGCCCTCTATAGGCGACCGCATTGCCGTTGAAACCGGGCTCGGAGAAACGTTTGTCGGTAATTTCTTCCTTGCGGCCGTGACCTCCATGCCAGAGGTCGTGGTGTCGCTGGCTGCCGTGAGACTGGGCGCCCTGGATATGGCGGTGGGAAATGTGTTAGGCAGCAATCTTTTTAACATATGCGTTCTCGCGCTTGCGGATTGCTTTTACCTTCGAGGGCCGCTCCTGTCCGCCGCTTCGCACAACAATGTTATCAGCCTGGTTTCGGCCATTGCCATGACCGCTGTTGCGGTTGCTGGGTTGAGTTATCGGTCCGAGAAAAAGCGCCTGCTGCTTGCTTGGGATGCCCTGGGCATTCTGGTGCTTTACGTGGGCTCCGCAGGGCTGTTGTACCTGATGCGATGAACTTTCAGCAGTACAGCCAGTAGAATATGGCTGGCTGGAGTCTTGCTCCGTGATGTTGTCATGATCGTCGAGCCGCCGTTGCAGACCCAAGTACACGATGCGATTGCCCGCTACTGGGGCATCACGCGCTTGCGTCCGCTTCAGCAGCCGGCAATCGAGGCGGTGCTTGCCGGGCGGGACTCGCTGGTGGTGCTGCCCACGGGCGGCGGCAAATCGCTTTGCTATCAGGCACCGGCCCTCGTGCAGCCCGGCACGACGATTGTCGTATCGCCCCTCATTTCGTTAATGAAGGATCAGGTGGACGGGCTCAGATCTGCCGGTGTCAATGCCGTCCAACTCGACAGTTCTCAGACTGCCGAACAGCGGATGGCATATGAAAGGCAAGTAAGGAACGGAGCGGTTAGACTGCTGTTCGTGTCACCCGAGCGACTGGTGCAGAGTGACTTGCATTTGCTGCTGCAGAACATCCGGGTTCAAGCCTTCGCCATCGACGAGGCGCATTGCATCAGTCACTGGGGACACGATTTCCGGCCGGAATACCGCCAGTTAAGACGCTTGAGGGAGCTGTTTCCAGCAGCATCGATGCATGCATACACAGCCACTGCCACCGAGGTAGTACGCAAAGATATTATCGACCAGCTCGGGCTGCGCGATCCAGCTGTTTTGATTGGCGACTTCGACAGACCAAACCTGACCTATCGGGTGGTTTCCCGCCGCGGCGATCTGATCTCGCAGATCTGTGATGTGATCGAGCGGCATAGAGGTGAAGGTGGAATCATCTACTGCATTCGGCGCGCGGATGTCGACCAGATTACCTCGGCGCTGGTGGACAGGGGTGTCAAGGCGATGCCCTATCATGCGGGACTGACTGCAGAGCAGCGCACGGAAACTCAGGATGCCTTCACGGACGAGCGTTGCGATATCGTCGTTGCAACGGTTGCGTTCGGCATGGGAATAGATCGATCGAATGTCAGATACGTGCTCCACACGGCCATGGCCAAATCAATCGAGCATTACCAGCAGGAGACCGGTCGCGCCGGCCGAGATGGGTTGGAGGCCGAGTGCGTGCTCTTGCATTCCGGCGCTGACTTCTTTGCCTGGAAGTCGATCATTGAAAGGGCGGTTTCTGCTGAGCCGGCAGATTCGGCGCATATAGAAAGCGCCTTGAAACATCTCAACGACATGGATCGCTACTGCCGATCTGCCGCGTGCCGGCACCGGCTGCTGGCGCAGTATTTCGGGCAGTCGTATGCCCAGGATAATTGCGGTGCTTGTGATATCTGTCTTGGTGAGACGGTCACCGTGGCTGACGGAACGGTAATAGCGCAGAAGATACTGTCCTGTGTCGCCAGGGTCAAACAGCGCTTCGGCATCGGGCATGTGGTCTCCGTTCTGCGTGGCGAGAATTCGGAAGCGATTCGCCTGCGCGGGCATCATGAGCTCAGCACTCATGGCTTGCTGCGCGGCCACAGCCAGCATGATCTGCGCGATTGGATTTATCAGCTAATCAGCCATGGCGTTCTGGAGCAGGTGGAGGTAGAGACCTCATCGGGGCGGAGCCTGCCAGTCCTTCGCTTGAACCAGGGGTCACTCGAGGTGATGCGCAGCGAGCGTGAGGTGCGTCTCCTTCAGCCCGTCCAGCGCAAAAACGGTGAGCAAGCCAAACGCTCCAGGGCTGATGCGGCGTCCTGGGACGGTGTGGACGCCGCCCTGTTTGAAGCTCTCCGAAAGCTGCGCAGAGATCTCGCTCACGAGCGCCGCGTGCCTCCGTATGTCATCTTCAACGATGCCACTTTGCGGGAGTTGGCCAGGGTGAGACCTTCGACGCTTACCGCAATGCGGAGAATTTCAGGCGTGGGTGATACCAAGCTTCGCGATTTCGGCGGCGCTTTCCTCGACCTGTTGACCTCGGAGTGCCGATCCAGAAATGTGCCCATGGATCAGGCCTGATCCCCGTGCCTGGCAAAGGTCTGACGCCTGGCCTTAAGGTAGCTCGACCAGCCGTCGTGTTGGTCTCCCACCTGCAGCGCGTTCCAGAGGTTAAGAAGCCAGTTTCTGAGAGCTTTCATGATAATTCCCCTCTCCGGTCTCCAGCTATGTACCCACCCGCGCGCCCATATCATTCCTTGACATGTGCCCCTCTAACTTTCGCCCCGTCATGACCGGGGCTGCCCGGCCCGCCGTGGACTTACCGGCCCGTTTGCACTGTGGAATTCCACCTTTCATGTTCCGGCCACCGGATTACCATGGAGTCGTAGCAAGCTGTGGGGGTGTGCTCATGGAACAAGGAATAAACGAAGCCCGTCTCGAGGTTCTCGAGCGACGAGCGCTTGGCGAAGACAATGCGTTTGTGTCGGCAGCACTCAATAGCCTTTCGTTAGAGGAGCGGCTCAAGTATGCCAGGGCTATGCAAAAGGACTTTGACAGGCTGAATGCTCTTGACCCGGCCTTTCCCACCCTGCAAATCGTCAGCCGGTCTGTCGCCGGAAGACAGGAGCTGAGCGACATCGTACTGACCAGAATGGTGCCCGCTGTCGAGCGCATCACTAAACCGGCTTATTGGTTTTCACCGGCGGTGCGACATAGCCTGTATGACGCGAGCGTACCTCCACTGTTTTCGAGGAAGGAATCCAATCCCGTGCGTCGTGCGAACCCTCTCGACCGGTGAAGAAGTAACCGGCACCGCAGTATGATTATTAGCGCGCAGGCGTTCCAGACATGCCTCGAAGCAAACGGAAGTAGTCAACGGGAGAAGTCCGATGCCGTTGTCGGTACCACTGGAAGACAATCCGCTGTGGTTCAAGGATGCGGTCATTTACGAGCTGCACGTCAAGGCCTTTTGCGACAGTAACGAAGACGGGTACGGGGATATCTCGGGACTGATCGAGAAGCTCGACTATGTTCAAGACCTGGGAATCGATTGCCTCTGGCTGTTGCCTTTTTATCCGTCGCCATTGCGGGACGACGGCTACGACATTTCCGACTACCGGGACATCCACCGGGCATACGGTACTAGAGAAGAATTTCAGCGGCTTGTGAGAGAGGCCCACGATCGCGGAATCCGTATCATGACCGAGCTGGTCATCAACCACACTTCCGATCAGCATCCGTGGTTTCAGACCGCTCGCCGAGCGCCGGCCGGATCGCCGGAGAGGAATTACTACGTTTGGTCCGATTCAGACCAGAAGTACGCAGGCACCCGCATCATATTCACCGACTCGGAGAAGTCCAACTGGACATGGGATCCCCTGGCCGGCGCATTTTACTGGCATCGGTTCTTCCATCATCAGCCGGATCTCAATTACGACAATCCTGCAGTTCTGGAAGAGATGATAGCTACGATGTACTACTGGCTGGATATGGGAGTGGACGCGATGCGACTGGATGCCATTCCCTATCTGGTCGAACGCGAGGGCACCAACTGTGAAAACCTTCCCGAGACGCACGCGATTATCAAGGCACTGCGCAAGGCTCTGGATCACCGGTATAGAAATCGGGTCTTCCTGGCCGAGGCCAATCAGTGGCCGAATGACGTCAGAGAGTATTTCGGCGACGGTGATGAGTGCCACATGGCCTATCACTTTCCGGTCATGCCGAGAATCTTCATGGCCGTGCATATGGAAGACCGAGCACCGATCACGGACATTATGGAGCGGACGCCTGCCATTCCGGAGACGTGCCAGTGGGCGATATTCTTGCGCAACCACGATGAGCTGACACTGGAGATGGTGACGGATGCGGAACGCGACTACATGTATCGCTCCTACGCCCCCGACCCGATCATGCGGATCAATGTCGGTATCAGAAGAAGACTTGCTCCCTTGCTAGGAAACGACCGCCGGCGAATAGATCTGCTGAACAATCTTCTCTTCTCTCTGCCCGGTACGCCGATTATCTATTATGGCGACGAGATCGGCATGGGCGACAATGTTCATCTAAGTGACAGAAACGGGGTCAGGACGCCCATGCAGTGGTCGAGCGGCCCTTGTGCCGGATTCTCGAAGGCACCGGCATCTCGGCTGTATGCACCGGTCATTGATGACCCGGTGTACGGTTATCAGGCAGTGAATGTGGAGTCGCAGCTCAAGGATCCTTCCTCGCTGCTTAACCGGATGAAAGCCGTTATCCGCGTTCGCCGCTCTTACAAGGTGTTCGGTCGTGGAACGATGACGTTTCTTTATCCGGCGAATCGAAAGGTGCTGGCATATGTGCGAAAGCTTGGAGACACCAGTGTGCTGGTGGTGTCGAATCTGTCAGGCGATAGGCAGTCGGCAGAACTCGACCTGCCGGATTACGAAGGGCATAAGCCGGTGGACATCCTGGGGGCGAAGCAGTTCCCGTGCGTTGAATCGAAACCATATGCGGTGACTCTGGAGCCGTACGCATTCTTCTGGCTCTTGCTCCGTTCGCCCCGAGATCGGGACGCGGCTGACCAGGCATTGCGCGAGGCGGATTGAAAGCTTCGGGCAAATGTCGCTCGAACAGGTGGGCTGAGAGTTGAGTGATTCCAAGAGAGCAAGCGGCATACTCCTGCATCCAACATCCCTTCCAGGACGGTTTGGCATCGGCGACCTCGGTCAGCCGGCCTACCGGTTTGCGGATTTTCTGGCAGCTGGCGCCCAGAGTTTCTGGCAGGTGTTGCCGCTCGGTCCGACTGGCTTCGGGGACTCACCCTACCAGTGCCTGTCGGCTTTTGCCGGTAATCCGTTATTGATTAGTCTGGATGGGCTGGCAACCGAAGGACTGCTCGACAGTAGAGAACTCACGCATGCCCCGCAATTCCCCGTTCGGACGGTCGATTTCCCTGCCGTCATCGCCTTCAAGGGCGACATGCTGCGCAAGGCCTTCGACAGGTTCCGGTCCGCTGCAGGCGGCAAGGCCAGGGATGATTTCTCTGCATTTATCCGGAAGCATGCGCGGTGGCTGGAGGACTATGCGCTGTACCAGGCGCTGAAGGATGCTCAGGGCGGCCGTCCCTGGTCCGAGTGGCCGCGGGCGCTCGCACTCAGGGAGCCGGAGGCGCTTTCCTCGGCTGGAAAGGAGCTCGAGCACGAAATTGAAGCCGTCAAGTTTTGCCAGTACCTGTTCTTCAAGCAGTGGCTCGAGTTGAGGGAGCACTGTCACAGGTGCGGCATCCGGATTATCGGCGACATTCCCATTTTTGTCGCCTACGACTCGGCTGATGTCTGGGCTCACCCGCGCCTGTTCAAGCTCAATCGTGACGGTACCCTCAAGGTGGTGGCGGGAGTGCCGCCGGACTACTTCAGCGCCACCGGTCAGCGCTGGGGAAACCCGATTTACAACTGGAGCCGCTTGCGGAAAGACGGGTACCGCTGGTGGGTGGAGCGGTTTCGCTCTGTGTTCGAGCTCACGGACGTTGTGCGGGTCGATCACTTCCGCGGCTTCGCGGCATGCTGGGAGATTCCGGCGCGCGAGCCCACGGCGGTGAAAGGACGTTGGGTCAAAGTACCGGGAATGCAGATTCTAAATGCGGTGAAGCAGGAGTTTGATGAGCTTCCCGTCATAGCAGAGGATCTCGGCGTCATAACGCCGGATGTGATTGCGCTTCGCGAGCGCTTCGGTTTCCCAGGCATGCGCATTCTGCAGTTTGCTTTTCGCGATGAGGAAAACATCGATCTGCCGCACAACTACGTGGCTAACACGGTGGTCTACACCGGCACCCACGACAATGACACCGCCGTCGGCTGGTTCCACAGCCAGGCCGGAAAGGGCTCTACACGCAGTGCTGAACAGATCGAACGTGAGCGTGCCTTTTGTTTGGAGTACCTCAACACCACCGGCAAGGAGATCCACTGGGATTTCATCAGAGCCGTACTCGCCTCGGTGTCCGCAACGGCCATTATTCCTCTGCAGGATGTGCTGGGGCTCGACTCCAGCGCTCGCATGAACACGCCCGCCACGCAGGAGGGAAACTGGCGCTGGCGATTCGCCGCGGAAGACATCACGCCTGCCGCCCGAGACAGGCTCAAAAGGCTGACGGAGCTCTACGGGCGAAGGCAGATTTTTCTGTGACGCGCTCGCAAGCCGGACGGGCTCACCCTCGCCGCGGATTTCATACGGAGCGACAGGTTATCTGCTAAGCTCCCAGGAAGCTCGATCAGGGGATCACATTGCGGTAATGGTGTCTATGTCAAGAGAGATTGAACGAGCTGATGACCTGATAACAGTCTTCAAATGCAAGAAGATCATCACTATGGACCCAGGCTTACCGGATGCGTCTGCTGTAGCCGTGAGGGGCGGCAAGATTCTATCGGTAGGCAGCGTCGAGGACATTGAGCCGTGGCTGAATCGGGCAGCGCATACGGTTGATACCACATTTGCCGACAAAGTCGTCCTACCAGGCTTCATCGAGCCGCACGGGCACCCGATCGTTGGCGGCACAGCCCTGACGCGCCCGCTGCTTACCTTCCACCCGTCTCCCAACCCGTACGGCCCTGACTTTCCTGGTGTGACAAACAGGGAGCAAGCTATTTCCAAACTGCGCGAGTATGCCGCACAGTCGAAGCCCGACTCCCCGCTGATTGCCTGGGGTTATGATCTGACGGCGATGGGCGGGCAGCACTTGGACAGGCACGTTCTCGACGATGTTTCAGCAACGCAGCCGATTCTGGTTTGGGAGGCCTCCGAGCATTTCGTCTACGCTAACAGTGCTGCTTTGAGCAAGTACCCGTTGACCAAGGACGATCTCAACGTGACCGGGGTGCTGACCGACGCGGATGGTCAGCCGACCGGGCAGTTCCTCGGAACGCTTGCTGCCGAGCTGATGATGCGCAAGCCGCTTGTGGAGCTCATGCAACCGAGCGTGTTGCATTACAGCATTCGGTACTTGATGGACCTGAGCAGGAAGCACGGCATAACCACGACTTCCGAGATGGCCATGGGCCTTATCGACTGTGATCTGGAGCTTGCGGCGCTTTCCGAGCACTTCGATAACGACAACAGTCCGCTCAGGCTTGTTGTCGTAACCGACGGGGCGAACGCCGTCGAGAGAAAGGGTCAGGCAGCGATCGATTTCGTCAAATCTCTGCAGGAACAGAGCAGGGACAGGATGGTGTTCAGGGGCGTCAAGTTTTTTGCTGACGACGCGTTCTTGAGCCTGGGCATGGCCATAGAAAACCCGGGATACATTGACGGGCGAAAAGGACTGTTCATTACGCGGCCGGAGGAGATGGTTGGGCAGTGGCTTCCGTGGTGGCAGGCCGGCTTCCATATTCACGTGCACACCAATGGCAACGCCGGCAATGAAGCCACGGTGAACGCTCTCGACGACCTGATGAAAGTCTTTCCAAGAGCCGACCACCGGTTCACTTTCGAGCACTTCGGCATTTCGACGCCCGAGCAAGCGCGTCGAATCAAAGCCCTCGGGGGTGTGGTGAGCATCAATCCCTATTACCTGTATCACCGTTCGGAGCTGACCGCCCCGTACATCGGAGCCGACCGGGCCTATACGGCGGCGCGCTTGAAGACGCTTACGGATCTTGGTGTGGTCGTGTCGCTGCATACCGATACGCCCGTGGCTCCCCCCTGTCCGCTCGAGGAGGTATGGATTGCCGTCAACCGTTTCGGTCTTTCCGGGGCGGTCAGGGGACCGGCCGAACGAGTCTCTGTCAACGAAGCGTTGAAAATGGTGACCATCAACGCTGCTTACACGCTTGGTGTGGAAAACAAGATTGGCAGCATCGCGGCTGGGAAATTTGCTGACTTTGTCGTACTGGAGGAAGACCCGGTCGAGGTCCGGCCCGAGAAAATACGTGACATCAAGGTCTGGGGTACGGTATCCGGGGGCAAGGTGTTTCCAGCAACAGAAATCGGGAAACGACCGCCGACCTCCGTAAACTGATCGAACGAGGGTATTTCCCATAGCAGCTACCCCGCCATCCCCCATCGGGCGATGTTGGGTCCACCCGTTTTCGGGATTCCTGGCTACTAATAGTCATGGTAATTGTGGAAGTGGCCAAGGGACGGGCGACAGCTGGCGGGGGCACGTGGTAGGGCGCGACATACCGATGCGAGCCGAAGGTCTACTGGAGGCTTCCGACCGGACAAGGACCGGCCGGGATATTACCGTATTGCTGGCGCTGGAGGATGTGCCCGCCGGCGATGCCCTGGCGCAGTTCTTTGCGCGTTCCTCGAAGATAAAGGTCGTCGGGCACGCACGAGACGCGTCCGCAACCATCGGGCAAGTGACCGCTGCCAGGGCGCGGATTGTTGTCCTTGCTGACAGTCTGCCCGGCATGCCCCTTCTGGAGCTTATCGAGCAGATCAAGGCGCAGCGTGCCGAGTGCGACGTCGTCGTGCTCTTCGACAATCCCGACTGGACCGTCGTGCTTGCCGTCCTCGGTGCCGGTGCGCGCGGTTGCTGCTTGAAGAGTTCTCGCCCCGGGATCATCCTCAAGGCAATTGCAGGGGTATCGCAGGGAGCCATATGGCTCGACCCGGGGATGCAGGGCTTACCTGAGCGCGCGAGCAGCGCGCTTGAAACACCCGCGGCTGCCGCGGTGGATCAAGGGTTGGCGTTGAACCCGGGGCAGTTGCCTCAACGTTCGGCTAACCGAAGGAAGTGGCGGTTTCCATGGCGAGAGTCCATCTGTGCGGTGATCGTGTCGATTCTGGCGGCAAGCGTGCTGATTCCGCTCATACTCAACGCGCTCAACAACAGCGCGGGCTCTGAAAGTTCCGCCGTTGACACGGTTGGCTCGACACCCGTGTGGTTGGACGGAAAGCCTTACCGTCTGATCGAACTGCGCCGGGAATAGTAAAGGGCCCGTCAATCACGTACTCCCGCCTGGTCCGTACATGGTCAGGAAGGTCTATTCCCGCGTGTCTTCCGCCTCTGAGCACGAGGGAAGCGCGGTGCTATCGTCCTCGATGATCAGGTTGATGCCGCCTGTCGTGTCTTCCCCCGCTGTTCTGGCATGCAGGAGGCTCTCGGCATGCAGCACTTTTTCCGCCAGCTCCGGATCGACCCAGGCGCTGCCGGAGACGACCGTCCTTATCGCCCGCAGGAGGCCACGCCCGTTGGTGCTCTTCAAGCAGTAACCATCCATGCCTGCCGAGATGGCCTCGGCAATGTCTTCGATATCGTCCGATGCCGAGACAATCACAACTTTCGTATTGGGCAGCGCATTCTTTATGCGCCTTGTGGCAGCAATCCCGTTCATTCCCGGCATGTGCAGGTCCATCACGACGACACGTGGCTTGAGGCGCAGGGCGAGCTGGCAGGCGGCTTCGCCGTCACAGGCCTGGCCGACGACATTCCAGCCGGCCTCATTTTCGAGCAAGGTAACCAGCCCAATGCGCAGCAGTGAATCGTCGTCCACAACAAGGACAGTAATTTCGCTCTCTGAATGCACCTACCCCGCAGCGTGGTTCGCTGCCCCCCTTCATGAGTGATTACAGGAAATGAGGGCAGTAGTCAAGACGGAGCGACAGATTGGCCACTCATATGCAACGGCCTGCAGAATCCAGGCCTCATGCGGGAGGTCTGTGGTAGCTCGACTGCTCTTGTGAGGCTACGTGTTTCTCCCACAAGTGCGTAACTCCACGATTCATCGATTGCTTGTTTTGCCCAAGAATGTTTTCACGCCACCAAGAGGAGCCAGGATGGTCGGCCAGGCACTGGAAGCAGACAGACAAAACCATCTTGGCGGCTGGGAAGTGCTGGGCGAGTCGCTCATCGAGGCTCCGGCCGCGACGCTTGAGCTGGCCAGGGAAGCCTGGGCGCACCCCTGGCAGACGGCCAGGCACGCAGTAAAGACGGTCGGCGTCGCGGCAGGAACCGGCCTGGTCTTGGGAGCGCTCATCCCCGCCCGTGGGCCGGTGGCTGCTGCCGTGGGCATAGCCTTTACGTTTCCGCTGGTGCTCGATACCGCATCTAAAATACGGAAATTCTACGAAGCAGGACAGCGACCCGGCGCTGACCATGAGGCGCTCGGGCACGCGCTGGCCAGAGACCTGGTGAATACCGGGGCAGAGGTTGGTCTGTCCGTCCTGGGCGGCTATGCTGGTGCATCGGCCGGCGTCAGGCTGGCCGCCAGCGAGACTTCCATCGGGGCGAGCCTGCAAAAGGGTCAGCGCGCCATCCTCCATGGTGAAAACAAGGCACTCGTGGGTCTGACAAGACTCCCGAAGGTCGTGGCAGGCAGGTCAACCTCGTCAACGGCAGTAACCGGCGCCGCGGGCGAAGCGGCGCTGGCAGCGGATGTTGCTGGAACAGGCAACACCACCATCCCCCGTCAACCATGGTTTGCCGGGCGCGATTCACTGTTGCGGCAGCGGATCGCACAGTTCGACGCCCCTGCGCAAGACTACAGGCTGCGAATGGGCAGCCTGCATGGGCACTCGCGCTACTCGGACGGGATGGGCTTGCCCAGGGAGATATTCCAGAAAGCCAGGGCGGAGGGGCTGGACTTTTACGCGGTCACCGATCACAACCACCTGGCGGCGCGGGGCGGCATCAAGGAAGGCGACCCGCGCTGGGCAGACCAGACCGGCACGCCCACCGTCGCTGAAAAGCCGATCGCATACTCGCAAACCTTTGCCGATGCCGCCGCCGCCACACAGGAAGGCACATTTGTGGCGCTCGTCGGTGTGGAAATGGGCACAATCGGTAAGGTCGGCGGCGGGCACGCGCCCGGTGGTGGTTCCAGGGCGGTTGTTGAGCGTCCGGTGGTCGACCACAAGCCCATTCTGGAAGGCGGTACTGCCCACCCGCACGGGCATGGCTCGGGGCTGCCGGGCGTCCCGGTGGAACGACCGGGCAGTCCGCCGGGAGGCGGCGTGTCACAGCCGCTCGAGACAGCCGGCGGCATCGCGGCCGGTGTCGGCAAAGAGGTGCCCAAGGTTCAAGCGGATCGAATGACGGAATTGCAGCCCGGACTCCCCAGCACGAGCACACCGGAGGCAGGAATGGGCGGAACCGCACCAACGGCGCCCCGCCCCAGTTCCCCAGAATCCTTGCCTGCGGCCAACCATGCTCATCCGGACGACGGTGTCATTCCTGATTTCCTCGTGGATGGAACCCCGGTGCCCAAGGGGGCGAAGCTGACCCCCAGAGAAAAAGCCATTGCCGATCTCGCCGCCCGCGAGGCCAGTCACTACAGCGGCGTCAATCACATCAACCTCTTCGAGGTGCCCACCTTCTTCGAATCCGTTAAGCAGCCCCGTGCAGACTCATTCGCCGCCAGGCTCATGGCACCGATAAGACGAATCATGGGGCTGCCGGAACCCTACGTAGTCAAAGAACCTCCCGTGGTCAAATACAATGACGGCGACTATGCGGCGTTGGTTCGGCACCTCGACCAGCTCAAGGACTCCACGGGCGGGCGGCCTGTCATACAGCTCAATCACCCACGCTATCTGGCCGATCATGATCCTCACCTGCCGGCCAAGTATCGAGGACGGGACTATGGAGTCAAGTCCTTCGGAAGCCAGGCCGAGTGGGCGGAGAAGTTCGGCAAGTACGCCAGCCAGATCGAGGTGATCACCGGGCAGGCGATGAACCCCAAGCCTGTGGAACACATGACTGAGAGAGACCTGGGCGGCGTGAACCTGGCTGGTTACGTGGACAAGGGGCTGCACGTGAGCCCCACATATGGTCGGGACGACCACTTTGCCATGCCGGGCGGGCGCCCGGCCGGCACAGGCATCATCGCCGACCGGCTCGACAAAGCATCACTGTTGGAAGCCATGCGCCAGCGCCGCACCATGGCGACGACCGATCGCGCACTGCTGAAAGGCTACACAACTGCCAACGACAGGTACGTCATGGGGACGATCCTGGATCAAAATGCCGTTCAGGACCTAAACATAACGGCACACATAGGCGGCGACCTGGCTCCCGGAGCCCAGTACAAGCTGACGCTCTGGGGCGACAAGAAGATTGGCGACCGCAAACTGGCTGCTCCGCTGCAGACGC
This sequence comes from Candidatus Obscuribacterales bacterium, assembly GCA_036703665.1. Classification (GTDB taxonomy): domain Bacteria; phylum Cyanobacteriota; class Vampirovibrionia; order Obscuribacterales; family Obscuribacteraceae; genus DATNRD01. The sequence continues at coordinate 10,506 of DATNRD010000099.1, read as the reverse complement.
AGGAAATCACTGGGGCGGAGTTGAGCGCGCTGGGCGGCAAGGTCAAATTCGATCAGATAGACACCATCATCGGCAACAAATCCGCCTACTGGGTAGAGGTTCAGCGCATAGCTCCCGACGGCGCTTTCACCGACTACATGTGGACTGCGCCCATCTGGGTCGAGCCGCTTGCCGGACAACACTCCCTCTTGACCAAGGCCCTTGTCGGCATGGGCAGCCAGTACCTGTTCCGGTAGCCTCTGGTTCCACCTGTGGTGCCACGGCCAGTGCGTGGTAGCGCCTGGTCGAAATAGATAAGGCGACATATATCTTTTCTCTGGCATTAACATTGACGCCTACCGGGCATATGCTGGTGAGCGGACGGGCCGGACTGCACCCGGTGACCGGTGAAGCGAATCCATGAAGCAAGAGGTTTTACACATGTTGCAATTTGCATCCAGCCTGATTTTTGCCTTGCTGCTGGCGTCGACGCTGTTTTTCGAGTTGCCAACCCCCTCCTCTGCGGCCGACCGGTCCTCGGCACTGCCGCGAACCGGGCAGCGGCCGCAGAAGCCATCCACGTCGGCTGCCCAGCGGGGCGCCACCGCTACTGGAAAGACTGCCGAGCCGTCCGGAGCAGGCAGGATACCTGCGCCCCCAGGCTCAAGCGGCACCACCGCTTCTGGAAAATTGGCTGAGACGTCTGGCTGGCAAGAGGCTTTTGACGCTGGTGCCGCTGCCAAGCTGGCGGGGAGGTACCCGGAAGCGGAGCGGCTTCTCAAGCGCGCGGTTGAGCTGGCGGAGCCATTTGGGGAGAACGACCGGCGTCTGGCTGACAGCCGGTTGTTGCTGGGCGGTGTATACCTGAGGACCTCGCGCTTGCAGGAGGCTGAAGACCTGTACAAGAAGGTGCTTCCCGTCTATGAAAAGAGCGATGGACCCGAAAGTACTATGGTGGGCATACTGCTGGACAATCTTGCGCAGGTTTATGACGCGCAGGGAAATCTTGCGGAGGGCGAGAAGCTCCACAACCAGTCGCTGGCCATTCTGGAAAAGACGTTGGGACCAAATAGCGTGGACTTCGCCATGAACCTGGCGAATCTCTCCGGTGTCTACCACCGGCAGCGGAAGTACGACAAGGCCGAGGAGTTGCTCAAGCGAGCCATTTCCATTGAAGAGAAGCTCCCTGGTGCCGAAAAGCACCTGGCTACATCGTTGGATAATCTTGCCTCCGTCTACTACGAGCAAGACAGGCTCGCCGATGCCGAGCCGATTCGCCGGAGGGCGCTCGGGATTTACGAGAGGGCGCTGGGCCCCGATCATCATGAGACCGGCATTTGCCTGAACAATCTGGCTGCCTTGTGCGCCCGTCAGGGAAAGTTCGGGGAGGCGGCTTCGCTGTATGACCGGGCGGCTCAGGTGTTGACCAAGTCACTGGGACCGGACAGCCCGGAGGTACGCAGCTTGATGAAAAACCGGGATTTTGCCCGCGTGCTCGAGCAGCAAGCGCAAGGGAAGCCTGATCAAGCTCAGACAAAGCCGCCTTCCGGTCAGCGTAAGCCCTGATGCCACCGGGGTTCCCCGCCCGGCGTTTGGCTGCGACAAAAGCTGCCAGCGCGCGCACGGCGCAGGCGCTCGAAAGGCTCGTGGGTCAGGCGATACCGGGCCTGCCGCCAGGCCCGGCAGATCGGTTTGATACTATGAGAGACTGGCTGAATGGCATACCAGCACGGGCATCCCTGCCTTCAGACTAATTCGGACTCATCCACCTGCTTTCGACACCGTCTCCCATGAAGCCATGGAAGCGGCGCCAGCGGCGAGATGCTCCCGGGTAGAGTAAAATATTGTCTTCACAGAAGCAGAGTATTTGTTATGGCAGACAAGCAGTTAACCGCGGATTCCTCCGTGTCGGCACCGGCAAAGCCAGGCGATTTTATCAGGGACATCATTGACAGCGACCTGGAAGCGGGGCGGCATCAGAAAGTAATCACGCGCTTCCCGCCAGAGCCGAACGGGTTTTTGCACATCGGGCACGCCAAGTCGATCTGCCTCAATTTCGGGCTGGCGCTGGAGTACCGCGAGAGGCTTCCAGGCAGCGGGACACGCTGCCACTTGCGGTTCGATGACACGGATCCCACCAAAGAAGACACGCTGTACGAGGAAGCCATCAAGGAAGACGTGCACTGGCTGGGCTTCAACTGGGACGGGCTCTATCACGCCAGCGACTACTTCGAGAAGATGTACGAGTACGCCGAGCACCTGATCACCGCTGAAAAGGCTTACGTGTGCAGCCTGAGCGACGAGGAAATCAAACAGTATCGCGGCACGGTGACGACGCCCGGCAAGAACAGCCCGTACCGCCAGCGCAGCGTCGAAGAGAATCTCGATTTGTTCCGCCGCATGCGCCGCGGAGAATTCAAGGACGGCGAGCACGTACTGCGCGCGAAGATTGACATGGCCAGCGCCAACATGAAGATGCGTGATCCACTTCTATACCGCATCCGCCACGTGTCTCACTACATGACCGGCGACAGCTGGTGCATCTACCCTATGTACGATTATGCTCACCCGATTTCGGATGCAATCGAGGGTATCACGCACAGTATCTGCACTCTTGAGTTCGAGAACAACCGCGAGTTGTACGACTGGGTGATCGACAATCTCATAGACTATGCGAAATTTCCCAGCCGGCCGCGTCAGTACGAGTTTGCGCGGTTGAGCCTGAATTACACCGTTATGAGCAAGCGCCGTCTGCTGGAGCTGGTCGAAGGCAACTACGTCAGCGGCTGGGATGACCCAAGGCTGCCCACGATTGCCGGACTGCGCCGCCGTGGCTACACGCCGGAGAGCATCCGTGCCTTTTGTGCCAGCGTGGGGGTGGCGAAAGCCAACAGCACCGTGGACATGGCGCAGCTCGAGTTTCATGCCCGCGACGATCTCAATCAGAAGGCGCCTCGAGTGCTGGCAGTGTTGAAGCCGCTGAAAGTAGTCATTGAGAACTATCCGGAAAACCAGGTGGAGGAGCTGGACGCCTCCTACTGGCCGCATGATGTTCCTAAAGAAGGCACACGTAAGGTGCCGTTCTGCCGGGAGATTTTCATCGAACGCGATGACTTCATGCTCGATCCGCCCAAGGACTATTACAGGCTGGCGCCGGGCAAGGAGGTGCGGTTGCGGCACGCTTACTGCATTACATGCACCGATGTGATTAAAGATGCGGCGGGAGAGGTAACTGAGGTGCGCTGCACCTATGACCCGGAAACCAGGTCGGGCAGCGGGACGACCGGGCGTAAGGTGAAGGGAACGATTCACTGGGTGAGTGCCCGCCACGCAGTCGATGCCGAGGTGAGGCTGTACGATCGCCTGCTTTCTGAAGAGGCTCCGCCCACGGGAAAGGACAGCGACTTTCTCAAGGCGATCAATCCCAACTCCCTTAAGGTCTTAACCGGTTGCAAACTGGAGAGGAGTCTGGGAGAGGCAAAGCCGGGTGAGCGTTTCCAGTTTGAACGACAAGGGTATTTCGTGGCTGATGTTAAGGACAGCAAGCCCGGCTCGCTGGTGTTCAACCGCATCGTCTCTCTTAAGGATTCGTGGGCGCGCGCCCAGAAAAGATAGTGGGAGAAATTTGACAGCCGCGCCAGCATTTGCATAGAATCGATAAACGGACTTATTGGGGCGTAGCCAAGCGGTAAGGCACCTGACTCTGGATCAGGCATTCCAAGGTTCGAATCCTTGCGCCCCAGTGTATTCGTCTCCTGGAATGTGCGTTTTCGGCAGCTGCTCACGGCAGCGCGCCCGACGGTCCACTCATCTGCCTTACCGTGGGCGGCTTGCCAGCCGCCCCTGCCATGAGCGTCGTGAACCAGTGCCGTCTTTACCGAAGCAATCGTAGGGGCGTGGCCCGCCCACCCCCGCCTGTCCGCCGATTCTTCCGCTCGATGACGTGCGAGAATTGGTTCCGGACGTTTTGCCGCAGGAGGCCGTGGCATGAGTCGCAAGGCAACGGTAGTTACCCAGCACAAGAAAGAGATCGTCGATATAACTGACCAGGTCAATTCGCTGCTGCGCGAGCGCAAAGCGGAGGCTGGTTTGTGTCACGTTTTCGCGTTGCATACAACGGCTGCCATCACCACAGCCGATCTCGATCCAGGCACTGACCTCGATATGCTTGACGCTTTCGAGCACATGATTCCGAAGCTCAAGTACAGGCATCCGCATAACCCGGCTCACGTCGGGGATCACATCATGTCGACGCTCATCGGGCCGGCAGTGCTCCTACCGGTCGACAAGGGTGAGCTGGTTCTGGGGACCTGGCAGCGCGTAGTGCTCGTCGAGTTGGACGGCCCGCGGCGGCGCGAGATTGTAGTGTCGTTCATCAAGGAGTAGCTGGTGCCCAGAAATCCTGTTCCGCCCGAGCCTCTTTAGAGAACGGCACCTAATCAGTTGGAGACCGACAGCAGCATGTCGCAAGCGCAATTGGCAATGGATGTTTCGCCGACCGGACAGCCACACCTGTTCTCGCCGCTCACCATCCGCGGTGTCACGTTCCCTAATCGTATCGCCGTCCCTCCGATGTGCCAGTACTCTTCAAACGACGGCATGGCGTCGGACTGGCATCTGGTGCACCTGGGCAGCCGCGCGGTCGGCGGAGCGGGGCTGGTCATGGTCGAGGCTGCCCGCCGGGCAAACCGTGCTGGCCAGCGTCCCGGTGGGTGCACGCCTTGCGAATTCACCGCCTCCGTATCATTGGGTCGCCATGATGAGTGCCACCTCATTTTTCGACCGGCCGATACGGAGCCGTTCGGAACGATGCTTAGGGGGCGTTAATTCCTCCTGCCGCTGCCCGGTCTAATATACGACTGGTTGCAAAGTTGACCGCCATGTATTGAACGGCGGGCAGCCAGATCCGATTACCGTGAACGAGCCGTTAGTCTCCATCCTGCTGCCGACGCACGCCCGATTTCGGTCGGGCTATCTCCAGCGTGCGATCGACAGCGTATTGAATCAAACGTACCAGAACTGGGAGTTGTTGGTAGCCGATGACGCTTCGACGGACGGCACGGCGGAATATGTCCAGAGACTTGCTGCAGCTGATCCGCGCATACAGCACGTCCGCTTCGACAGGAATGTCGGATTGCCGGCCTGCACCCTGGCGCACGCGTTCCTGCGCTCGCGGGGCGATTACCTGGCATTCATCTTCGATGATTCCATGTTCCTCCCTAACCACATTGCGACCCTGTTGGATGGGCTGTTAAGCGAACCCGGACTGGGAATGGTTTACGGCCAGACGCTGATGCACTTTCCTAGCGGCACTGACTTGTTGGGAAGCCCGGCGACGGTGGAAAGACTGCTGGAAAGAAACTGCATCGGCAACCCTGCCGTGATGCTGCCGCGATGGGTCATATCGGAGGTCGGTTGGTATGACCCGCACATAATCCTCAAGCGTAGTTGCGATTGGGACTTGTGGATTCGCATCTTGCAGCGCTTTCCGGCGCTCTTTATCCCCGAAATCGTAGCCGAAGAGTTCGGCTCTCTCCTGAGCGATTCGCTCGGGCGCTCTCACCTTCTCTTCCTGCCTCTTATGGAAAAGTACAGGGCCGTTTCTCGTGACCATTTGTTGGCGCCTGACATGATTGCCAATGGGCAATATTCCGTAGCGGACGTGCCGTTCGAGCTTACTCCGGAGGAGCGCCTGCAGATTGCTGTTCTCGTGCTCCAACACTATGTTCGGATTGCGGCCATAGACCGCCTGGTCGAGTACACGAACCTGCTACTCGAGCAAGCAATTCCCGAGTTTGAGCACCTTATGGCAAAGACCGGTCTGCCGGCCGAGCTTATCAGAAACGATCGGAGCACGCTGGCCTTTCTGGGTACTGCATTCTATGCCAACTACTGCGTTGCCGAGCTCGATGCTCAACGGATGAACCTGGAGGGCATGGGAACAGTTCCCTGTGATCCCACGGAGCGCATCAGGCAGTTGAACAGCGCATACTGGTCGCTCGACGAGCGCTATCACATGCTTATGCGCAGCAAATCCTGGCAATTAACCAGGCCATTGCGGGAACTCAAGCGAGCCGTCGCACGCTTCAAAGACTCACAGCCGCTAGAACAATGCTGCCCCGACAGTGGCCGCAACGCCAGTGCCGTCATCGGGCGTCTTAAGCGCGGCGAAAACCCGCATCACGGGGTGGCAGAGAACTGTGATGCATCGCCTGGTCGCTCTTCCTCAATCGACTGACAGACAATGAAGCCCATCCACCTGTTTTTGCCCACTTACCGTGTCGAGGAGTGCCTGGAGCAGATCCGCGAGTGCCTGGAGTCCGGGTGGACCGGACTGGGGTTCAAGACGACCGAGTTCGAGCGAGCCTGGACTGAGTATACGGAGTTGCCGCACGCCCACTTCGTTAATTCGGCCACAGCAGGATTGCATCTTGCCTTGCGGGTGTTCAAGCATCTCGATCACTGGAGTGACGGAGACGAAGTTATTACAACGCCGCTTACCTTTGTCGCGACCAATCATGCCATCCTCTACGAAGGTCTCAAGCCGGTCTTTGCTGATATCGATGAGTATCTCTGCCTGGACCCGCACTCAATAGTTGATCGCCTGAACCAGCGCACGAGGGCCGTCATGTTCGTGGGGTTTGGCGGAAATGCAGGCAGGTTGGCGGAGGTCGCGGCAATCTGCAAGGAAAGGGGCCTCCGACTCATCCTCGATGCCGCTCACATGACCGGTACGAGAATGAAGGGCAGGCACGTTGGCGCAGAGGCGGACGTGTCGGTGTTTAGTTTTCACTCGGTCAAGAATCTCCCCACCGCAGATGGTGGCATGCTGTGCTTTCAAGAAAAACGCGCCGACGATCTCGCCCGCCGGCTGAGCTGGCTTGGAATCAGTAAGGACACCTTTTCACGTTCTTCATCTCTGGGTGGGTACAAGTGGCACTACGACGTGGAGCAAGTCGGCTTCAAGTACCACGGAAATTCGATCATGGCGGCTCTGGGCTTGGTCGGGCTCCGCTATTTGGACCAGGATAACGCTTATCGCCGTCAGATAGCTGCCTGGTACGATCAGGCTCTATTGAAGGAAGGCGTGGAGACCGTGCCGGTCAGTCCGGAATGCGAGCCCTCACGGCACCTGTATCAGATACTGGTCGACCGGAGGGACGAAGTGATGCTCGCGTTAAACGAGGAACTCATTTATCCGGGTGTGCACTACCGGGACAATCGAGAATATCCCATGTACGCCGAGCAACTATCTACTTGCCCTCGGGCGGCGAACGCCAGCCAGCGTTTGATTTCCTTGCCCATGCATCTGGGGCTGACCCATGCCGATGTAGGGAGAGTATGTAACGGTGTGGCGAAGGCCGTAGCCCGTACCCGCCTGGCAAAGGGGTTGAGTTGAGCAAAATAGCGGTCAGTTCGATCACCGGCGAACGGGTGAGATTGCGCCCACTGGAGCAGCGCGATCTGTCCGATACGTTACGCTGGCGTAATCAGGAGCGCGTGCGCACGTTTTTCAAGTCCAGCGCTGAGATTTCCCCAGAGTCGCACTCGGCATGGTTTTCGCAATACTTATCGAAGGCGGACGATTATGTTTACGTAATTGATGAAATCGAGTGCTCGCATCTTCCTGTTGGGCAAGTGAGCATATACAACATAAACTGGGACAGGGGGGAGGCGGAGTTTGGGAGGCTGCTGATAGGTGAGCCGGCAGCCCTCGGGAAGGGTTACGCTCGTGAAGCTTCGTTGCTATTGCTGGCTCATTGGCATTCGATCTATGGCATCAAGCGCTTCTGCCTGGAGGTAAAGGAAGAGAACGAGCGTGCGATCAGGCTGTACGAACAACTCGGTTTTACCGAGCGTGGTGCGCACGATGGTCTGATCAAAATGGTTCTTGATCCGGCCAAGACGAGGCAATCAGCCGGACCGATCTCTTGCCTGCACGGCGGTTACATTGAGGAGCCTGTCAGTGAAGCCTGAGGCGACGATCGTCATTCCCACTTTCGATCATGCCGACACTTTATATGTATCGGTGAGATCGGCTCAATTGCAGACCGTGCGCAACGTGGAGATCTTCATAATCGGCGACGGTGTGCCGGAGGCCACCCGTAGTATCGTCGGCGAGTTGTCTGCCGACCCGCGTATACGCTTTTTCGATAACCCGAAAAGCCCTCGTCACGGCGAGCCGTATCGGCACCAGGCCTTGCAGGAAGCGCGCGGTGATATCGTTTGCTATCTGTCGGATGACGACCTCTATTTCCCGGATCACGTAGAGTACATGCGGTCTTTGTTGCACGGAGCCGACTTTGTCAACGCGCTGCCACTGGTATACGATAACGGTGAATTTCGAATTCTGGCAGTGGACCTCCAACAGGAATCGAATTATCATGTCATAGCCCAGGGCTACACAGGGCGGTTTGGCTTGTCTTATGTGGCTCATACACTGGAGTTTTATCGCCGGCTTCCGTTTGGCTGGCACACCACGCCAGGCGACATAGCTACCGACCAGTACATGTGGCGCCAGTGTCTGGCCGTACCTGACTGCCGGGCGAGGAGCGGCTTCCTGCCAACCGTCCTGCGGTTTCCTGCTCCCTCGAGAATACAGCACACTCCTAGGGAACGGCGCCTGGAGCTGGAGGAATGGCTGCCCCGGCTGCTTGAGCCAGCGCAGCGTGAACGACTGCGCAAGAATTGTCTGGAATATGCGGTGCGTTCAGCTGCACGCGAGATGGCTGAGGCAGTTCTGTTCAAGGCGAGCATATCCGGCTGGTCGCCTGCGCCTATTCCGGGTCGATCAGCCGGCGAACGCCAACCGGCGAAGATACGTACCCAGTCTGCTGATCTTGACGAGCTGCGTGAGATCGTTGCCATGCAGGCTGAGCAGCTGGAAATCTGGCAGCGTTCTCATGAAGTGCAAGAGCGCACCGCGAGCGAATGGGAGCGAAGCTACCGTGAGTTGGAGCGACGGTACTCTGCTATGATCGGCTCTCCGGTGTGGACGATAAGAGAAAAGATGCTCAGGGTGCCGGTTCTGGGTAGCGGGCTGAAGTACGCCGGAAGGCTGTTGTTGCGGGGAACGAGGTAACAAGGTGGGGGGAAGTCTCATGTCGCGTGGTACCAGGGTAGCTCTTATCGGGTGTGGGCGCTGGGGAGCGAATTGTCTCAGGGACCTGAAAAGCCTGGGGTGCGACGTAACGGTTGTTGCCGCCTCGCAGGACAGCCTGGAGCGAGCCAGGAGCGGAGGCGCCTCACGCATAGTCTCGAAGGTCGCCGAATTGCCGGACGTGCAGGGAATTGTCGTGGCCACCCCCACCAGCACGCATGGCCAGGTTGTGGAGTCGGTGCTGGACCGGGGCGTACCGGTGTTCGTGGAGAAGCCGCTGACCGCTGATCCGTACAGCGCGCGACGCCTGGCCGAAGCGGCTCCGGATCTGATCTTTGTGATGGACAAGTGGCGCTACCATGCGGGCGTCGAAGCGCTGCGAGACATCGCGGTGTCCGGGGAATTGGGTCCGGTCATAGGGCTGAGATCTGTCCGAGCCCAGTGGAACACCAACCATCAAGATGTTGATGGCCTGTGGATTCTGGCACCGCACGACTTGAGCATCTGCCTGGAGATCCTGGGCTTCATCCCAGAGCCGAGCGGCGCCAGAGGGGAAGAGTCAGGAGGCAAGGCTCACAGCCTGGTGGCGTTTCTCGGTGATAGGCCGTGGTTTGTCATGGAGATTTCCGCGCGCTATCCGCGGTACATCCGTGAGATCAGGCTAGTCTGTCGGGATGGTATCGCCATTCTCGAGGACGGTTATGCGGAATCGATTCGTATCTTTCGCTCGACCATCCCTGAAAAGAACGAGGCACCAGCGCCTGAGCTGCGCCCGATATCGCAAGAGCTTCCCCTGCTGAAAGAGCTGCGTGCTTTCGTTGAACACCTCAATGGCGGGCCGCCGCCGCGCAGTAGCGCCGCCGAAGGAGCCAAAATTGTCGACACGCTTGCCCGCTTGAGAGAGATGGCCGGGCTGGATCGAGCGACCTCAGCCGTGTGTTGACCTATGGAAAGGCTGCGCGGATCTGTTCCATCAGTGTCTTTAGCCCCGGCAATTGCCCGTCGCGCTCGGACAGCACCGGTTGTGCGATCTGCCAGGGAAGATTCAGCTCCGGATCTGCCCAGTGGCAACCCAACTCATCGTCGGGATCCCAGTAGTGCGAAACGGCGTAAATGTGCAGGGAAGGCTTGTGAAAGTAAAAACCATGCGCGACAAGCGGGGGAATGATTACAGCGTGCAGATCATCACTTTCCAGGTGCACAACCGCTGATAAGTCCGATGTCGGCGAATTCCGGCGCAGATCCTTCACTGCCAGGCTCATTGCACCTTTTAGGACGACCAGATAGTCCCAATGGCGCAAGTGGACGTGAATCCCCCGCAGCACACCGACTTCGGAGGTTACAGCGTTCCACTGGATCGGCCTGAAATCACTCTGCCATTCTTCGCGGAAAACCTCAACCAGCGTCCCGCGAGAGTCGTCATGCCG
>DATNRD010000098.1:0-4357 GCA_036703665.1 Candidatus Obscuribacterales bacterium | reverse complement strand
TGGAGGCATTTTTACCCCCGGTCACGTGCTGGCGCCTTGCTCCAAATGCTGCTTTCGGCCGCAGAGCGAACCTGCCCCGATGCCAAGAATCTCAAACCCACCCTTTATTAGCCGGCTCTCGGGAAGGTTGCGGAATCGCTGACAGGGAGGACGTAGTCTTGCATATCAAAGCTCACGAAGGTACATTCTTCCGCAGAATCCCTGAAGCCTTTGTGTTCGCCGAAGCCAAAAGTGCACGAACTCACCGCGCTCCCGGAAATAATTGCCCCCGCAAGGAACGGCAGCAAAAGAGAGCTCGGGACAAATCTACGGAGGAGCTTCCTCGATTCCCAAAGGCAGGCGCTGACAAAACCGGTACAACAGGTAGGTACGACGAACCACATCCAGTTGACGGTGTGCCTGGCTAGAGGAACCAACCAGCCCGGAACCCAGGCGATACCTTTCCATTCTTCGCGACTCAAGTAGTCCCAAGGTTCCGTACCGTACTTCATGCCATCCATGCTGTCACAGCTGGCGAGGAGCACCATGGCCAAAGTCACGGTGATAATGATTTGGAGCGCGGATGGCGGCGTACCGTTTTTGATACCGAGCCTCGGAGTAGTGTTGTCGAAGCTCCGAACCAACCAATACGCAATGACGAATGCGATGCAGAGTCTTCCGATCCAGATCGCGCACGCGAGTGCTATGTAAACGAGTTCCACAATTTGCTGGCCTCGGAGTGACGATGTAACTCATTTTAGCCTGGCGGAACGCAGGCGGATCCAACACGCAACAGCTGTGGTCTGTGCTACTACAAGCTCTCCGAAGGATTTAGCGCGTCGGTCTCAAGCCAAAGATTCTCGTAAGAGCGCCACTCAGGTGGGTCGGTGGTGTAGTCTGCAAACAACGCAACGCCGGCGAAGGCAGCCAAGGCGGTTCGTGGGTCCGCAAGACCTTCGCGGACTCCCTTAAGCGCCATGAGGATCGTTTCAGCCTGATTGTTGTGGCCGGCCGTACCCTTGTCATACGTTGGAAGACCCAGCAAGACTCGGCAGTTGGGGTTAGACGCAGCCACGGCACGGGTGACGTGTACCGCCTGCTGCCGCACAAGCCAAACATAAGCGCGGGGCAAATAAAAGAAGGAGTCGTAGCACATGACGGCCAGCTGGTCGCACGTGCGGGCAACCTGGCAAAAGTAATTGTCATCCCAACCCCAGAGTGCGCCCGGATACCACATAGGGGTGGCCGCGCTCAAAAGCTTTCCCGCGGGCAGAGCCTCGCGCGTCTCTGACATCAGCTTGAGGAAGTTCTGGTCACCGTTCGGGCAGAACTCGTAATCCCACTGGATGCCGTCGAAGCCGCAGTCATTTACCAACCAGAGCGCTTCTCCCACCATCTTCTCACGGACACTCTCATCGGAGAGATCAACATCGCCGGTGCCTGGACTGGCACCGGCATACACCCAGGCCATCACCTTAACCGAAGGAGCGTCGCGATGAAGCATAGACACGAGTTTGGTGGCGTTGTACTTGAAGTGGTATTGCAGGCCGCCGTCCTTTGTAATTGACCGCACGTGAAAGTAAGCATACCGGATCTGCTCTCGCTTCAAGCGCTCGGACATGGCCCGGTTTTCGGCTTCGCTGTGTTTGCCAAAGTACCAGAGATAACGCAGCCATAGACCGTTTTCGCCGCGGTTGAAGGATCGGCCACCGATCGTTGTGACCGATGGATATGTGCGATAGTCGATGGCTATGAGTATCAACAAGAGGGACAGAAGGAAGAACGCAATAGTGCCGTAGCGTTTCAATTTCAGGAAAGATTTGACTGTGTTCATGGAAGCGGGCCCGGTCTGACTGTACCTGGTGATATAGGCGATGAAAGACCAAAGGTCGTTTGGTCCTTGGCCTCAGGGCGCTGAAAGAAATCAACCAAGGCAAAGTCTATCTTGACAGTCACTTCTAGGGCGCGGCTTCGTCGCCAAATTTCCAGGTCTCGCGGTGGCGCATGGAGTTTTGTCCCCATAATGGTGGCAAGGGCACGGCGGTCAGTGTCGTCACTGCCTGAGGATCGGGTAAGCGACATAGATACGACGTGTCCCTGCCTATCCAGTGTGAGCGAGAATTCGGGACAGCCTTCGCCAAGCTTGGTATGCCAGCTTCTAGCAAGTTCCTCGTGCAATAGAAGTCGGTAGAAGTGATAGTTAGGCCATACTTCAAAGAAGACCGAATGAGGAATCGGCCACCCCTGGTCTAGGCTCACTTTTACTCGCTCTCCCTCAAACCGAGGCGTTGACGTCGGCGGCGGCAACGTACTGGTTTGGAAGAAACGGATCATTCGGCTGGGGATAATACATTGCTGGTACCGTGCTTGTGTCTCAGCGGATGGAGAGGACTCCCCATATTTCCATAGCGACGGGGGGCAGCTAAGATGCAACCGCTCTGAGTCCGTGAACACACGCAGCCGACCGCACGGAAGTGGTGGCATGGAAATGGTCGGAGCCGGAAGTACGATGGGTAATAGCGCTCTAGGAGAGCGGCGCTTCCAGGAGTGCCTGAGCTCGATAACCTTGGCCATTTGTATTTTGAACGTAAGACTATTGCCCGCATACCATTCCGGTAATGGCGCAAACTGAATTCTTTCGAGATAGCGAATTAGGCGAGCGTCCGTTGCAGCATGTCCTGAACTCTCTAGAATTTCGATGGGCGGGACACGTCGCCCATCCGGAGCTACCGTAATAAAAAGAACGGCAGTCGCAGCCTGCTTCATGTGACCGCAGCGCCGTGCGATTCGTAGCATGAGATCTTGTTTGTAAGGCGCGATATTGCCCGTGCTACGGAAATGCGTTGGGGGATAAGACAGCGACAGGGTGAAATGCGACGGGCCAGAGGCGCAATCAGGCGAGAAACCCCATAGGGACGGCTCGTGACCGCTGCCCGATGGTTCCTTAGCGCAGGCAGCCGACGTGCAAAGCACCAGGTTTAGCAGTGCTGCTTGTATCGTTGCGTTCATAAGACAATAAAAGCACAAAGCGCGGCGGCGGAGACAGGGAGATTTCTGGTACGGGTCAATGAGATTGAGTTGCTCGTTGTTTTGGCTTCGGCGCGCAGCGGCGGCGTGGGCACCTACGCACGATTCCGCCTCGTGCGGCGGTGGGCCAGCCGGCCCAGGTCGCGCTTCGCTTTCAGAGCAATGGGTCGCCCGACCGTCACCGGGAATTGCCGGCCGGGCACCTTGTGGAGCTACTCCGCATCGATGGTGCGGCAGACCCAGTCGTCCTGTTCGCGGCGCGCCCCGCTGCCGCACATGCCGGAATGGCGAAGAACCGGGGTCCCATCGTCATAGGTCGGCGGAGCCGCCCGCGTCAGCGGGTTAGCCTTGACGATGGGGGTTCGAGCCAGGCTGGCTGCCGGGCATGGGGCCAGCCGCGGGGTCAGCCAGAGTCGCTGTTGCAGGCTGCAGATACACCCCCGCACGCGTCGGCGACAGCTTCGATCGCTTCTATGACTGCTCCTGATCCTTGGCCGAGTCCAAGATCTCCGCAATTTTTTTTGCAGGTCCAGGAGCATAGCCTGCTGCTTGATCGTGCGCTCTAGTTTCCCGACCTTCGCCTCCAATTGCTTAATGCGCGCTGCCTGCGGGTCAGCTTTGCGTCCACGTTTCTTCGGCTCCAGAGCACGTTCTTCGCGTTGTGCTCGCCACTTCTGCAAGGTTGAGGCATAAAGCCCTTCGCGCCGAAGAATCACCGCAATTTGCCCCGGCGGCGCCGCGTCCGTCAGGCGCAGTATTCTGGCCTTCTCCTTCGCTGTGAACCTTCGTCGGCGTGGCTTTGGTTCAACCTCCGTCTCCCGGACAGCCTTCTGTGCACGCCTCGCTTTTGTCTGCCTTGCACGATGCATTGCATCCTTCGCCAGATCATTCCATTCTGGGTGGGCCTTGCGAAGACGCTTGAACCAGCCATAGTAGTTATTCTTGTTGATGCCTCTGTCCCTGCAGAAGGCCGTCACGCCTCCTGGATAACGGCGGGCTTCCTCGATTATCTCGATCCAATACTAATCCCGTTCTGCAACAGTTTCCCCAGGCGTTCGCTTCATGGCCGCTCCTTTCCAACGACATCATGAACCAAATGCGCCACCAGCATAAGACGGTGCTACCCCAAGCAGCACTTCCCTTCCCAACGCGCAAGCGCTACACTAAATTCTATGTCGTAAGTGTCTCAGCGATCATAGACACAGAGGGCCGCCAGCTTCGGTCCCGGCTGGTCCAGCTGTTGTCTGGCGCGCAGGGTTTGATTCGAGGCACTCTCTCGATCAGGGAGAGAACGTGCGGCAAGCCGAATTGCAAGTGCGCTCACGGTAAGAAACACGCATCGCTGTACATC
>DATNRD010000097.1:0-3215 GCA_036703665.1 Candidatus Obscuribacterales bacterium | reverse complement strand
CCGCCGGTTCTACGAACCAAAGCTCTACTACCGCAGCCGGCACGCCAATGACGTGGTGCGCAATTTCTGCGCGAATCCGCGCGGGTTTGTCACCCCGGAGAACCACCGGGAATATGTTCTGGTCAACGGTCACTCGAAGATGTTCGAGAAGTCCGAGAACAACAACTTCGCCGTTCTCGTGTCCAAGACCTTCACCAGGCCGTTCAAGGATCCGCAGCTGTATTCCCAGACCATAGCCAGGATCGTGAACATGCTGGCCGGCGGTGGCCCGCTTATCCAGCGGCTCGGGGACCTGAGAGCCGGCAGACGGACGAAGTCCCTGTCCAACAACCTGGTGAAGCCCACCCTCGAGGCGGAGTGCGGTGACATCTCGCTGGCTTATCCCCACCGGATTCTCCAGGGGATAGTCGAGTACATCGACGCCTTCGACAAGATCTGCCCGGGGGTGGCTCACGACTCCACCCTGCTTTATGCTCCTGAATGCAAGAGCTATCCGGACTCGATCACAGTCACCAAGAACATGGAGACAAGCATCGCCAACCTCTACATAATCGGCGACTCGAGCAGCTGGACGCGCGGTGTCGGGCAGGCTGCCTGCAGCGGCATCCTTGCCGGCGAGGGCGTGCGCCAGCGCTTGCGCGAGGCGGGCAGGACAAGCTTCGCTGTGCCATCACCGGCGGTGCCCGAGCCGAAGCCATCCGGCTAGCGCAGGCGATCTGTACGCGGGGCTTAAGGCCGCGCGCCGCGCATCTTAGTCTAGTCGAACGCCTTAGGCGGGCTGCCCAGCCCGCCTAAGGCGTAAACTGCTCCCGTCCACAGGCAGGAAGGCACCGCCAGCTCTGGGGCTCTTTCAGCGGCGCCCATTTCCGGACGCCTTGCTTAACAGTCGAGCGCTCGTCTTCGCACTACCCCTGCCAGAGTATGTCCGTCTTGGCCGCCTCGCTGCGGCTGCGCAGCTTCTCCTGCATGGAGGCGTATTTCTTGAGCGTGGCTGCCATTTCCGGGTTTTCCGGCCCGAGCGTCTTCTCCAGTATGCCGAGTGCCCACTGATAAAGGCGCTCCGCCTCCTGGAACTTCCCTTGTTCGGTGTAGAGACCGGCCAGGCTGGTGAGCCGCTTGGCTACATCCGGGTGCTCGGGACCCAGCGACTTTTCCACGATGGAGAGCGCCTTCCAGTAAAGCGGCTCGGCTTCCACGTACATGCCTTCGTCTTCGTAAAGAAGGGCCAGGTTGTTGAGAGCCTCGGCAACGTAGGGGTGCTCTGCTCCCCAATCCTTTTCCCGGCGTGCCACGAGCTTCTTGTAGTACTTTTCGGCTTCTTCGAACTTGCCCTGGGTGTGGTAGAGCAGCGCCAGCTGGCTCATGCTGCTCGACACACTGGGATGCTCGGCTCCCAGAGCCTGTTCGCGCATGGCCAGGGCTCGTTTGTGCAGCTGCTCGGACTCCTGCCAGTTACCCTGCAGGCGGTGCAGTTCAGCCAGATTGGCCAGCTCGTTAGCCAGGCTGGGGTGCTCGGGACCCATGTGCTGCTCGATGATCCTGACCGCCCGCTCCTGCAGCTGCTGGGCCTGGCTGTGGCGCCCCTGGCTGCGATGCAGCAATGCCAGCTGGATAAGGCTCTGGGCAACCGACGAGTGATGAGGTCCGAGCGTGTTCTCGCGCAGCTGCAGGGCCCTTCGGAAGAGAGGCTCTGCCTGGCTATACTTGCCCTGCACCCTGTAGAAATCAGCCAGGCTGTGCAGGCAGTTGGCCACCTCCAGATGGTCGGGCGGCTTGGCTTTCTCGTAAATGGCCAGAGCTCGCCTGTAGAGCGGTTCTACCTCGTTGTAGATGCCCTGGGCGCGGAAGTTGCCTGCCAAGTTGCAGAGAACGGCAGCCAGGTTGGCATGCTCGGCTCCGGCCGTTTTCTCCACCATGCCCAGCACTCGCCGGTAGAGTGGCTCGGCTTCCGCGTACCAGCCCTGTACCCTGTAGAGATCTGCCAGGTGATTGAGCGACACCAGCAGTCGCGGGTCGTCCTTGCTGAAGCTCTCCGCAATTTGCAGAGCCTTCTGATACTGCACCTCGGCCTCTCCGTACTGACCCTGGTGGAATGATTTATCACCGGCTTTGATTGCTTTGTCCCAAGCTTTATCCTGCTCTGTAACCGCCATGCAACTCTCCGACAGATGTAATAGCCACTTTGCGGCGCCAGGGATAGGATTTTGACCGGAGGGAAGCCAAGCAGGAAAGGGAACAATCCCGGGGGACCACGCCGCGGGGTAACCCCCACTTCTTCTAAGATAATCGATCATCGGTGATTCAGAGTGCCACCCTAACATCTTTTGAGGCAGGGCAGGGCAGATTTCACCTGTTTGGCCTGCCCGTGGCTGTCCGGTGCCGCCCCCGGAGTGTCCGTCGCGGTGCCTGCGGCGGGCTGGCGAGGGTGGCTGCAAAGAGGGGCTGCCGTCCTGGCGGAGGCTCCTCAGGCGTCGACGAACTGGAGATCGACCGCCTTGTCCAGGATGCCTCTTTCCAAGGCCATGGAGAAGAGCCTGGCAAGCGCCTGGCGCCCGCTTTCTCCGTAGTCGACCGTCAGGTCGTTGACGTACATGCCGACGAACTTGTCAGCCAGATCCCGGCCCATGTCCCTGGCGAAGCCCAGAGCGTAGTCCAGTGCTTCCTGCCTGTGGTTGAGCGAGTAGAGAATGGATTCCTTGAGCAGCCTGGTCACCGGTGCGATGAGATCGCTGCCCAGGTCTTTGCGTATAACATTGCCGCCGAGCGGCAACGGCAGCCCCGTTTCTTCAAACCACCACTGGCCGAGGTCTACAACCTGTTTCAATCCCTGTTGCTGGTATGTGAGCTGTCCCTCGTGTATGAGAAGCCCTGCATCCACGTGTCCGCCTGCCACCGCCTCAAGTATCTCGTCGAACGGCATCTCCACCACGCGTACTCCCGGCTGATAGAGGCGCAGCACCAGGTAAGCCGTGGTCAGTTTGCCCGGGATGGCGATGGTGATATCTTTTACGTGCACGGGGGCAAGGCTTTCTCTGGCGATCACCTTTGGTCCGTACTTGTATCCCATGCTGGCGCCGCACGGCATAAGTGCGTACCGGTGAGCGACTTGTGGATAGGCGGCAAAGGAGATGGCCGATACTTCGTATTTGCCTGCTAGCGCGTCAGCGTTCAAACTCTGGATGTCCTTCAGCACCTGCTTTATCTTCAAGCCGCCG
>DATNRD010000096.1:0-3235 GCA_036703665.1 Candidatus Obscuribacterales bacterium | reverse complement strand
ACGGCTCTGAATAACCTTGTGTGCTTAGGAGCGAACTTTCTTGATGCCGCAATCGAAACCTTGTCATTCACGTGTCTGCCCTCCACTCATTGAACCGTTGAACCACGGCCGTAGATGTAATTTTGCCTAGTAAGATGCCGGCCTCCACCTGGCGTGTTTACGATCTTACTGCAAACTTGTAACTAAGTTGTTTAGTGCCCAAGCTCGGAGTCTCCCAGTCTCCGCCAGGGAACCACGCGCACGCGCATCCGTTGTTGCAATCAGAAGAGGGAGACACCTGAGAACGCTCAGCTGCCCACCCCGGTTTTTGCGACAAATGTTGTGGCCCAAGTCCGATTTCCAAAGGGAGACCAGAGGGAGACCAAACTTTTGTGAAGTCTGGAAACTCTCGCGCTCGGAGGGATTCGAACCCCCGACCTGCTGGTTCAAAGCCAGTCGACTTATCGGGCCTCTGTCCAAATAGACTGAGGGTCGCTGGGCCAGGCGGCGGGGGTGCCGTTGGCCGTCATTGGCATGATTCGCAGTTGGTGAAGGCCGGGCTGGTCGTACAACTTGGCCGGCAGTAAAATCTTACCCCAAAGCCCCGGCAAAGCATAACAATGGATGTCTGCGTTTGGACTTTGCAAATCGTGTGAATCGGAAGGGAATACGCGACCGGACTTCGTCACCAGCAGTTGAGCGCCGGTTGCGCCGGGAATGTGACTAACGTCGTACGACACAAGAGCATTCTTTGAGCGCCTCGCCGGGAACAGCCAGAGGTCGTGGGGGTCTGCGTCAAAACCGCTTCCGTTCTGGGAGATGAGCCTCATCCGCGGTATCAGACTTTCGCCGGCCCCTACGGTTACCTCGTACATCTCCGCCACATAATCGCCTGGAAGGAACCGCAACCCCAGCCCGTCAATGCGTCCTGCGAGAGTCCAGCTCTTGTGTCTGGCGGCGTAAACCCTGACCAGGTCATCAGCAACTTCATCGAAGGGCATCTCCACACGGTGTGATGGACCATTCGACGAGCGCTCACGTGATGTGAATACGAGGCGCACCCTGTTGCGTACCGCCTGCTTCGAATCAGGTGGCATACCCGGCAAGCATTTCACGCGGACGGTCACCACCCGCGCCACCATCGGATCAATAGAGACATCGGGAAGCATGACCGTCACGCCCTGGCCGGCCGGATAGACAGTAATGTGATCCTCACGGACAACCACTCGCGCAGCGCCTGCCGAAGTCGCGGACCATTGGTCGGCAGCAACGGCACGGACGCCATCGGGATCAAAGGAAAGATCGGGGGCTCGCTGGCTGTCCAGTCGCAATTGATAATGGCCTGCTCCGGTCCCTGGCTTCCACTGCACGAACTGGCCCGATTGCGGCTCCCACTTGTAGATAGCATGCACATTGGGGCTCGCTACCATGGCAGCCAGACACGATGGGTAGATGACATCCGAGGCCCCGGCCACTGGGCTCTCCAGCGTCAACACTCGCATGGACAGATCGGTTCTGGTAAAGGGCGGGCGGGCAAGGATCTCCAGAAACTCGGGACGGCCGAGCATTCCTGCACCCTTGTAATCCTGGGGCAGATCCAGGAAAAGAGTCCTTTTCCCCACAGGGGTGCTTGCGGCAATAGCAGCTATCTGATCGCGAGCCCGCGCCATCTGTCTGCCTGCCACCACATATGGTTCGAGGTTACACGCAAGCAGCCAGGACCAACCGCCTGCCAGAGCAATTAAGCAAAGCGCGCCCGCCGTGCGGAGAGCCAGCGCGAGTTGCTTGCGCGCAACCTCGCCGCCTCCTATCGCGGCGACGGCAAGTAAGATGCAGAATGGCGCAGACGAAAGGAAAAACAAGCGGCTGCCGACAAGGTTTGGGTAGATGTGCCAGATTTGATAAGTGGGCAGGACGGCCACCACCAGCCAGCCAAGGAGGAACAATATCGTCCGCAGCTCGAGCGCTCCGGTGAGCAGTCGGGCTATTCCTATGACGGAAATGGCAGTATAAGCAGCCGGCAAAACGCCATAGAGGAGCGCAGGCGCGCCGATCTCCTCGTTTACCGGAATCAGCACTTTGAGAAGAGTGGCCCTGTCGGCGAAATTCCTCCAGGACTCAGCGAAACTGCCGCCATAGCCACCAATAACAGTGCCCAGCAAGCTCGTTCGCAACGCCGCATACGCCCCCAGGACCATCCAGAAAGGAAGGAGGTTCGCGATCCTTCGTCCAATGGGCTCGGCGCCCCCCACATCGGCTGAGCGCCCGAGAAGAAAGATCTCGGCGAGGACCAGCACGGCAGGGAGAGTGACCGCCATCTCCTTGCTCGGCAAGGCAAACGCGAAGCAGGCCAGGGACGCCGCCAGCCAGGCGCGGCGCCCGGTCAAGCGGCCGCGCAGATATGCATACATTGAGCCGAGGTAAAACAGTCCGCATTGAACGTCGACGCGGCCAACGATCCACGCCACGGACTCCGGGTGAAGCGGGTAGACAGCAAACAGCAAGGCCGCAGCGGCGGCCGCCACCCTGCCGGATGGCGCCTTCAAACACGCGCAGATTTCGCCGGCCAGCGCCCCCACGAGCACGCTGCAACCAAAGAACATGAGCACGTTGGTCAGATGATATCCGAAGGCATTGCCGCGCCAGACCAGATAATCCAGCAGGAAGGAGATCGAGATGGCAGGACGATAACTTGTCAGGTTGTCGGTCTTGCCCGTCCAATTGCCGCTAAACACCCTGAAAAACGCCTGCCAGTCGCCATCCCAGGCCCGGCTGGCGTAATCCACATGGATCAAATCATCGAGGAGAAAGCCGGCGCCTAGACTCGCCCAGTAACCTGACAAACAAACAGCCAGCAGCAAGATGAGCTTACCCCAGAGCGGCAGTCTGGGGCGAGCGACGGGCAGCTCATGTTTGCCGGCATCGCGTGATGGGCATTTGTCGGCGGTCAGCACTGGATAAGCTCCCATCCGTACAGCCCGGTCGTCACCTCATGTGACCGGCGGTTTCCCCAGACACCGGAGAGCTGGTCTTATGACAACAACAGAGGCGGCAACGGTTGCCAACAGTATAGTCTAAGACGGCAGACTGGCATTTAAACGCCTTTAGTCTTCAGGAAGACCTGCGCGAGGTTCCCCACCAGGATACGAGACGTCAGGACGAAAGCCTTCAATAGCGGGCGGGTCGCCCGCCCCCAGGGAGATCCCATCGGCAATGGAAACATCAGGAGAGAAGCGGGCAGGCGAGTCGGGCGCGG
>DATNRD010000095.1:0-4337 GCA_036703665.1 Candidatus Obscuribacterales bacterium | reverse complement strand
CTGTACGGCCGGCCGTCCGCCTGTGAAACGGCGGCAGTGCGCGCGGTCAGCGTTTTTTCAACGGCGGCAAGGGAATGGGAGATGGCGCCTTCAAGATCGCCTTTGCGCATGTAAGGAATGAAATTATTGGCGATGATGTCCTGCGAAATGGCAGAACTGGTTACACCCGAGGCATTGAGCTCGGCGCTGGAGAGACCGCGTACCTTGTGCGCTTTCAAATCAACCACCAGCAGAAAGCGCCGGCCCGCCTCAACATCCCACCTTTCGGCAAGCTGGCGCGCGAACTGCTGCGGGTCGGCCGCCGTGAAGTCTTTCGGCAGCACAACCACCTTGGCCTTGTAGGTAAGCCTGGCCGCTTGCGCCTCCAGGGCTGCCACCTGATCCTGCGACAGGCTGCCGCTCAAGTCGATAATGGCCTGGCGCGGTGGCGCAGCCGGCAGAAAGGGAGCCTGCTTCCGTAGGTCATCGCTCATGACACTTCATTTTAACCCGCCCTGGCCGGGCGTCCTCTCTGAGAACCGGGCCTCTGCTTGCCGCCGGACTTCCTGGCATCGCCCCTGGTCGTGTCGCCGCCTTCTTTGATCGCCGGCGAAGGTCGTTGTTCGCTCCAGGCGGCATAGAGGAACCAGCAGAGCGCCAGTATCAACGCCAGATTGAATATGAGCAGGCCCCGCTCGCGAATGCCGGCGCGGCTGGTTACGGCTCTGGCCTTGGTGCTGAACTCGGGCACATCCGGTCCGACCTTGCGCCCCTTGGGATAGCTGAAGATACCCTGTGCCGTGCGCAGACGTGAAAGCTCCTGAGGCGAGGGCAGGATGCGCCCGCACTCGAGACAGAACTTGATCTTGGCCTGCACGGCGGCGTTGCAATAGGGGCAGTTCTCCAGGATATAGTTGGGCTCGTCATCTCCGCCGCCGCGCCGTTTGCCGAGCAGCCAGGCAAACATTCTTCCGAAAAGCCCCCCCTCGCGGCGGCTCACCAACCGCCCGCCAGCGCCGCCGGCAAGACTGGCGCGCTGCGCCTTCAGGGGCTCTGCAGCTATGGCAGGCGCATGGCGATGTGAAGCAACTTGTTGGTCCTGACTGCCCGCCTCGGCAGCTGCGGCAGCGGCGCCGGACTCCTCCACGGACAGCGCCTCTGCCAGGCTGCCTATGGACCTGAGCTTGATGGCGTCACGCCTTATGGCCTCCTTCAGCTCCGTGCCGAACTCGCTCATGCTCTGGTGGCGCTTCTCAGGCTCCTTGTGGAGCGCCCTGGCCAGCAGTGTGGTGAGCGCATCACAAGAGCTCAGCTCGGGGTTGGCCGCCTTGAGCGGCGTCGGGCTGGCGTACAGGTGGCAGTCAATCATCTCGACGGCCGTCTTTGCCTTGAAGGGAAGCCGCCCCGCCAGCGACTCGTAAACAACGACTGCCAGCGAATAGATATCGCTACGCGCATCGACAGGCACGGATGCCAGACACTGCTCCGGGCTCATATAGGGCGGGCTGCCGCAAACGTCACCGAGCTTGGTGACCTGATCGATGGTGATGTTGTCCTTGCTCCTCAGCTTCGAGATTCCGAAGTCGACCACCTCTACCCAGTCACGGTCGTTCCCCCGCCAGGTGAGCATTATGTTTTCGGGCTTCAGGTCCCTGTGAATGACACCCTCCGAGTGAGCGCATGAGAGCGCCTCCACGACCTGTCCGAATATGTGTCCGGCCCGCTCCAGGGAAAGCGGCCCCTCCTGCTTGAGAACCCGCTTGAGGCTTATGCCCTCGATGTAATCCATGACGATATAAGGCTGTCCGGACGTCGAAATGCCGAAGTCATAGAGCCGCACGCTGTGCGGGTGCTTCACGCGCGATACCGCCTTGGCCTCGCGGTGGAAACGCTTCAAAGCTTCCGCGTCGGAAACCAGGTGCCGGTGGAGCATCTTTATGGCCACCACGCGGTCGAGGTGTTCATGGCGTGCCTTGTAGACCACGCCCATGCCACCCCGGCCAAGAACCGACTGAATCTCGTAGCGGTCCGAAAGCCTCGTACCCACGAGCGGATCCGGCTCTATGCCCGACAGCGTGGAACCATCCGCTGGACACTGAGCTACATCGTCTTGATACTCATGAAAGCACTCGGGACAGAATTTCAAAGCTACACCCAACGGGAACGGAAGCTCCTCAGCCGCATTCTGTTAAGACAACTTCGGGACTCCACCCACATCTCTAGCTAAATACCCCCGGCAGCCGGCTGCTAAACCGGACGCAGGCATGCTGAGCGAGGATTAACGGCTGGCAAGACGCCCCACGGAGATGAACAATAGTTAATAATACCAGAACAGCTCACATGAACTCGGACATGATGGTATTGCTTACCAGTATGCCTTGCTGGGTCAGCCTCAGGTGTCCGTCTACAAGCTCGAGCAGGTCGAGGCTGCCCAGACGCTCAACCGTGCTGCCGTGACTCTGAAGTAGATCCATTCCGTACCTGGCTCTGAATGCTGCCAGGTCGATGCCGGCCCGCTTGCGCAGGCCCAGAAATATCGCCTCCCGCGCCCTGGTACAGGCATCGATCCGCTCCTCCAGGTCGTTAGACAGGTAGTCGCGCATGTAGCGGGGCAAAGAACGGAAATTAGAGCTGCGCAGGCCTTCGACGTACCGGTGAGCGCCCAGCCCGAATCCGTAGTACTCTTCGTTGTCCCAGTAGGTCAGATTGTGCCTGGACTGAAATCCCGGGCGGCTGAAATTGGAGATTTCGTAGTGCACAAAGCCATGCTGCCCGGTTATGGCTACCAGCTGCTCGTACATGGCGAGGTAGAGATCCTCGCCCGGGTAAGCCCCGTCCCCAGGCGGGTAGCGCGACAGCAGGGGCGAGCCGGGAGCAAGGGCGAGCCCGTAAGCGGAAAGGTGCTGGATCGGATAGCTCAAGGTCTCCGCCAGGGTGGCCACCCAATTCTCCAGAGTCTGCCCGGGAAGTCCGTACATGAGGTCGCAGCTTACGTTGGCGAAGCCGGCTTGGAGGGCCGCTTCGATGGCGCCCAGCGCCGCCTGCCTGCTGCCCTTGCGCCCGGCAGCAGCCAGCACGGTGTCGTCCAGCGACTCGACCCCGATGGAAAGCCGGTTGACCCCCAGCTGGAGCCAGCCCCGGGCGTTTGCCGGGGTGACCGTTTCGGGTGTCGTCTCCAGGGTAATCTCGGCATCGGCGGCAATGCCTGTCGCTTTCTCCAGGGCGTCGTGAATGAGCCTCAGATCGGCAACCGGAATGTAGCCGGGCGTGCCGCCGCCGTAAAACACCGATGCCAGCCGGCCCGCTGCCGTGGACGCGCGGGTGCGCCCGGCAATCTCCAGGCAGACCGTCCGGCAGTAATCGCCAATCAGCCCATCGCGCCCGACTACCACGGCGAAATCGCAAAAGTCGCACTTGCTCGCGCAAAAGGGGATGTGAACGTATGCACTGTGAGCCATTTGCTCTTGATATTGGAACTCAAAGCCTTAACATACTAGCTGAGCTGCCCGGGGATTCGGCCCGGCTGCCGGTCGGGCCGTTCATGCGGGCCTGGCAGGCAGCATATACACAGTAGCGCGTTTGCATATGAAGATGCCGAGACCGTTCCTGCAAATCCTTTTTATTATGGCGATCTTGCCGGTTGCCGCCGTCGGCTTCCCGACACCGGCGGCGGCAACCGGGCAGCCGGCAAAATCGAGAGAGACGGCGCGCCAGGGGCAAGGGGAATCGGGATACGATCGCTGCCTCGATGAGTGGATTTCAGGCAGCGGCGCCGTCGGGCGCCCGTCCCAGGGGCAAGCCCCCGGCGCAGGCGAGCAGGCAGGAGCCCGCATCTCAATGCCACCTTCCGGGCGAAAACTCGACGGCGCGGGTGATACCACAGGCGGTGCGCACCCTGTGAGCGAGGCGTCGCTCAAGCTGCTGACGATGGAGCGATCACATACCGACTTCAAAGCCCTCGGCGAGCAAATCGTGAGCTTGAGGCGCCGAGTGACGGACCATCCCAAGGACGCCGATCTCAGGTCGACGCTGGGAACATATCTCTATCTGGCCGGAGATTACCAGGGTGCTGCCAGCGAGCTGAAGCACGCGCTGGCGCTCAAGCCAGGCGATGCGGTAGCGCGCGCTCAGATTGCCAAGGTTCTCGATTTCATAGGCGATCACGGCGATGCGCTGATGCAGTTCAGGCGAGCCGTAGAGCTGGCTCCCGCAGTGGCTGAGATTCATCTTGCCTTTGCGGAATCATTGATGCGGGGCGGCACCATCTCGGAAGGCGTAAACGAGTTCAGGCGCGCCATAGGGATAAGCCCTACGGCTACCGCGCTTTCCGGACTGGCGGAGGCGCTGCTCATCGCCGG
>DATNRD010000094.1:0-7458 GCA_036703665.1 Candidatus Obscuribacterales bacterium | reverse complement strand
GCCTGCAGTGCGATCTCTGCCCGAGAGGGTGCCTGCTCAAGGACGGCGACAGGGGATTCTGCTTTGTCCGCCAGAACGTGGACGGCCAGATGGTGTTGACCACGTACGGGTTGAGCACGGGCTTCTGCGTTGACCCGATCGAGAAGAAGCCACTCAACCATTTCCTGCCCGGCAGCAGCGTGCTTTCGTTCGGTACAGCCGGCTGCAATCTTGGCTGCCGTTTCTGCCAGAACTGGTCGATCAGCAAGTCGCGCGAAACGGCCGTCCTGAGCGAGCATGCCACGCCGGAGGAGATCGCGAAGGCGGCGGTTAAATTGGACTGCCGCAGCGTTGCCTTTACCTACAACGATCCTGTGATCTGGGCCGAGTACGCAATCGACACCGCCATAGCCTGCCATGAGCGCGGCTTGAAGACCGTTGCCGTCACGGCCGGCTACATCAATCCGGAGGCGCGTCGGGAATTCTACTCGTACATGGACGCCGCCAACGTCGACCTGAAGGCTTTCACCGAAGTTTTCTACCAGCACCTGAGCCTGGCGCACCTGGAACCGGTTCTCGATACGCTTAAGTGGCTCAAGCACGAAACCGCCGTCTGGTTCGAGATTACCAACCTCATGATTCCTGAGGAAAACGACTCTCCGGAAGAGACCGAGCGGATGTGCGACTGGATCTTGAACAACCTGGGCGATGATGTGCCCGTCCATTTCACGGCCTTCCACCCGGATTTCAAACTGATGCACCGCCCGCATACACCGCACGAAACTCTCATCAGGGCGCGCAGCCAGGCACTGCAGGCGGGAATCAAGTTTGCCTACGTGGGCAACGTGTACGACGTCGATAATCAAAGCACATACTGTCCCGATTGCGGTGAATGCCTGATCGAGCGCGACTGGTTTGCTCTGGGAGCCTACCACTTGAAAGGCAACCGGTGCGCGTTTTGCGGCTGCACAATTCCCGGTGTCTTCGAGAAGGACAAGGGCAACTGGGGCAGGCGCAGGCTCCCTGTAATCATTGAGAAAGATGACGTGAGGCCGGGTTTGCCTCGCAGGCTGGTCTGAAACAGGCGGCTTGCAAAGGCGTTGTCACCATCTATCCTGTTTCGACGGCTGGACCTAAAATTGTAAAGGTCGGACCTGGATAGGACATTGATGCATGTTCCAGCCAAAAACTGTCAAGAGGTTCTTTGTCTGCTGCCTGACCGCCTCCGTCCTGGCAGGACTGTTCGGGCTAACCGTGAAGGCTCAGGATGAATTCGGCGGCAAGTATCCGGTCGGCGAGTCCAGCGGTACCGTACCAGGGGGATCCTCCGCCAAGTCGGGCGGCGGCGGGGTGATTGCGCCTGCCGTGCCGGTACCGCTTGTAAAGCCGAAGGTAGACCAGCTCGGCCAGATGGAGGGCGTTCCGGTGCCGGACAGGACCGGGTTGGTGGTCATGCTTTTCTTGCAGGTAGTTGCTCTGGTTGTGGTCGCCATCGCCCTGGCCGGACACTTGAGCTTGCCTGCCAAGAGAAAGACCCCGAAGGCATGAGCCACCGTGCTAATATCTGAACAAAATCCCCTGATATGGCCAGGCTTTTGAATGGTTAGAGATAGCGTTGGACTGCGTGCCTTACTGACGCTGGCAATTTGTCTGTCGCTGGCGGGCTGCAGCGGCGGCAGTCCCGTGCAGCTTCCGCAGCTGGGCGTCTCCTCGCTTCAGAAAGCGGTGGAGCTTTATCAGCAGGGCAAGTTCGTGGAAGCCGAGGTAGAAGCAGAGAAGGCGGCCAAGGAAAGGAAGGACTACGGCTTTGCCTGCACGATTTTGGCTGAGGCGCTGAACTCGCAAAACAAGTTTTCCGAGGCCGAGGTTGCCGCTCGCGAGGCGGTTCGTTACGAGCCGCGCGTGGCGAACAGTCACGCGGCGCTGGCTCGCGCTCTTATCGGTCTGGCCGCCTTCCAGGAGGCGGAATACGAGGCCCGGCAGGCGCTCAATCTGCCGGAAGCGACTGCCACCCCGGCTTCTCGAGCCGCGCAGCACACGTTGCTGGCCACGGCTTTGCAGATGCAGTTGAAGATACCGGAGGCCGAGGACGAGTACAAGGCGGCGCTGTCGCTCGATCCTAATTTCGGCCCGGCTCATGCGGCTTACGGGGTCATGCTGAATCTTCTCATGCGCTACAAAGAAGCGGAGCCCAAGCTCGAACGGGCTATCCAGCTCGTGCCGGACAACGTCCCTGCCTGGTCGAGCTACGTGCAGTGCCTGACCAACCTGGGGCGCTTCGACGAAGCGCTACAGGCGTGCGACAAGCTGACCACACTGGCGCCGAAGGACCCGAATGCCAGCGTTCTTCTCGCCCACATCTACTACAAGCAGGGCAAGAATCAGCCGGCCGAAGACGCCGCGCGCAAGGCAATCAAGATGAACCCGATGTTCGGACCAGCCTATACGGCACTGGCGGCCGCCTTGCACAAGCAGGGCAGATTGAAGGAAGCGGAGGCGGCCGGCGTGAAAGCGACGCAGCTGACCCCTACCGATCCTTATGCGTACTTTACGCTGGCTAAAATCCTGGCTGATGAGAAAAAGTGGGTGCCGGCCGGTGTCGCTAACACCTTTGCCTACAATCTCAGCCTCTTGAACAAGCCGCTCAACAACGAGGTCAAACAGCTGGGCACGAGGATTCTGGCCAACGTGCCCAAGCCGCCAGGCAGGAAGTAGGGCGGACAGTAAGCAAAGATCGGTTATCCTGTATGCCAGTACGTCGCCTTGGAAGCGCCCGGCCATGGACAGAGTGGTGATGTTTTTTATCGGCGCTGTGTTCATCGGCGGTGGGTTGGTTTTCATAAAGGGCGCATTCGATGCGAAAAATCTCATCGAGTCGGCTCTGTTCGGGCTTTTGGGAGTGGCAACCGGTATATTTCTGTGTGTTGTGGCGATTACCGGAGCACCGGATTGAGCGGGTCGGGAGACAACGGGTCGTCCCGAAGGGAAAGTTGCCCGGCTTTGAGGAGGTTACATATGAGACCAACTCTTAGTGTTGCACTGGTGGCCGTGGTGGCGCCCGTGGTGCTGGCCCTGGTGCCGGCCATTCCGGTCGCCGCCGGCGACAGCACCGCTGCCGGAGGGCGTGCGGGGCACTGGAGGCGCGCCGCCCAGGACGCGCCGTCGGTTGAAGCGTGCAAGAAGCGCGCGGAAAAGGAGCCGAACAGTGCAGAGGCCCACAACGATCTGGGCTGGGCATTGAGGCAGCACGGGGATCTCGAAGGCGCCGAACGCTCGTTGCGAGAGGCCATACGCCTGGATGCCCGCATGCCGCAGGCGCACTGCAATCTCAGCGTCGTCCTGCTCGACAAAAACGACGCGCAAGGTGCCGTGCAGGAAGCAAGCGAGGCGGCAGCCATCGATCCAGAACAGCCGATCTATCGGGTGGTGCTGGGAAACGCGCTGGCCGCCAGCGGGGATTTGAAGGGGGCCATCGAGCAGTATCGCGCCGCCATCTCCAGGCGCCCGGACTACGAGAACGCGCACTACAACCTCGGTCGTGTTCTCTATGAAAGCGGCGATCACACACAAGCAAAGTTCTCCCTGGCCGAGGCTCTGCGGCTCGACCCGAACGACGACAGGGCATTGAGCCTATTGGACAAGATTACCGGCGCGCCTGCTTCGGCTTCGCCGAGCGAGCGCAAGTCTCCGCGGAAATGAAGCAGACGGCAGGCACGTTACTTTATCGCGAGGGTGTGGCTGAGGCGGAGGTGTTGCTGGTTCATCCTTCCGGCAACTACAACCGGCGGGCACCGTGGAGCATCCCGAAAGGGGAGCCGGAGGGCGAAGAGTCCCTGGAAGATGCGGCGCGCAGGGAGACGTTGGAGGAAACCGGTGTGGAACCCGGGCAGCTCACCAGCCTCGGCCATATCGACTACCGGAAAAGCCGCAAGCGGGTCCACTGCTTCGCCGGGCCGGCACCGGCGAACTGCGAGCCCCGCTGCGCCTCATGGGAGGTCGATCGCTGTGAGTTCGTTCCTCTGTCTCAGGCGCGCGCCATCATTCACCCGGATCAAGCCATTTTTCTGGATCGCTGGCTGGAGCTCAAACGACGCCAGGCGTAACGCCATGCAGAAAACAAGCGACTGAACTCCCGGGAGCGCCGGCTTCCAGCCGGCAGGATGCGGACGGTCCCAGGGCTGAACAGAGATAGCCGACGTAGCATCCATCTGACTGAGCCGCCTTCAGTCCATGCGCCGCAGCACCAGGCTGTCAGCCTGGCGCGCCGAGATTCTTCGCTGCGCTTCCATGACACCAGTCAAGCCAAGTGAATTGTCATTCTGAGGAGCGAAGCGACGAAGAATCCCAGGTAGGGTGACTGGCTGCGTTATGAAGCTGGGATTCTTCGCTGCGCTTCCATGACAGATAGTCCATGCGCCGCAGCACCAGGCTGTCGGCCTGGCGCTGCGCTAGCCAGATGATCGATTGTTCCTATCTTGCCGGTGCAACGCGACGCACTGCGTCGAGTCTGGCCAGGAGCTCCACCTTCAGAACCGGGATCCTGCCGATCACCGTTTTGCTTGCCGGTGACTGCGAGACTATCTCGAGCCCGAGCTCTTTGAGTTTGCGGATCACCTTTTCGGAAACGTCAGTGAGCGAAATCTCGATCATGACTTTCCCGTTTGCCACCTCGATGCCGCCAATCTGTCCGTTTGCGCCTGTTTTAGCGTATTTGTCGATCAGGTTGCGCAACGAGGGATCCAGCTTGTGCTTGAGCAAAGGCTCGCTCTTGTCGGTCGCAGTCGGCAGAACGGCCTCGTCCCCCTCCTCCTCGCGGACCCCTGCGCCAGTCGTGCTGGCTGACATGGCATGCAGGGAGTCACCTTTAACTTGGGCATGTTCCGCCCGGACTGAGGGGGCGAAGCTGAATCGTGCCCTGCCACCGGCGGCAGTTCCCTGTGCACTGATTGCAGGAGCATGACCATAGGCCATAATCGGCGATCCCGCCCCATAGCCGCCGCCGCCACCGTATGCTCTCAACATGGGGGCTGGGCTGGGCGAAGCCATCTGCGCCGCCTGGTTGTATGCCATTCTGCGCGTGGCGACACCCTCTTCCTTGCCGAAGACGCCTTTGTACGAAACACCATCGGGCATCTCCACCGGCACCACCACCGTTCTCGCTTTGCCACCATCAGTGATGACGGTTTCCTCGACCGCCACAAAGGATGTGTACTGCGTCATGATGTGATGATCCAGTGCTGTTTTGATGATCTCCTCCTTCAGCTCCTTGTTCACAGCGCCTCTCTGAGCGCCGAAGTAATCTTCTCCCATGAGGCGATCGACCTTCGCTCGTGCCCAGATTGATGCGATCACTCCGTGCGCCGGTTCCTTTTCGGGGAGAACGAGCTGCAGCTTCTGAGCATATGGCTTGCCGCCGGCAAATCCGGAAAGCGTGATCGTCCCCTTGCCGGGTTTCGTGTAACGCCCTTTGATATACAGCGGTCGCTGCGCCCAGACGTCCGAAATCTCATGCGGGAACACCTCTTTGACCTCGAGCCCGTCGAAGTCCACCTTCACATCTGTGAGCACAGGCGAGGAGATGCGTTCATAGAACTTCCGTCCCACCTCGTTGCCCGGGCTGTTGAGCAGCACATACTCGGACTCGCCGCCTCCTTCTTTCGCCATGCCGTCTATGAGCATGCGATTGACGCTGTTGCCCGTTCCGAACGGGAACCAGCGTGAGGTTCCGCGCAGCTTGCGGACCATCCCCAGAATCTCGAAGTCGTTGCCTACGTAGCCGTCGGTCATGAACGTGACAATGCGCAGGCGGTGGGCATCAGCGGGGATAGAGCAGGCCTTCTCCACGGCAGGGGCCATCCAGGTACCGCCGTTGGCGGCAAGCGACTCAATGAACTTTTGCGCCTTCTCTTTCATTGAAGCGCTGGCCAGTTCCGGCTTTTCGAAAAGGATCTTCAGTTGATTGTTGAAAGAAATGATCTGGAAGGTATCCTGAGGGTTCATGTGGTCCAGGATGTAGTTCATCGTCTCTTTCGCCTTTTGCAGCGGGGCACCGCTCTGAGAGCCGGAGCAGTCAATCAGGAAGATCATCTCCTTCGGTGCCACTTTATCTGGTGTCACGCGCTTGGGCGGCAGGAGCATGATCGTGAAGTAACCCGACTGCCCCGTTCGGTGCGTGAGATATCCGCTCTGGAGCTGGTCGCTTGCTACCTCCCAGGAGAGGACGAAGTCCTTGTTCGGTATGGTCTGCTTGTTCTTGAGCATAACCAGCGCGTGGTCACGGGCAGGCCGAGTAATCGTCACGTCGTGCAGCTTTGAGGTAATGCCGTGAATCGGCACCCCGGCATCGATGGAAACCTCGATGGAGATGTCGTGCCCGGCGCGTGTGCCCTCGGCGGTGACCGGCGGAGTGATCTTGGAAGCATCCGGAACAGCGCTGGTATCCGGGGACCATCCTGTCCCCTGTTTGCCGGTCGGTGCGCCGGGATTGAAGCGTGGGCCGACTACCGTAGGGAAGGCGAACGTGAATGAGCCATCCTCATAGGCAAGCAGATCCACATAACGAAGAGTAATCTCTACCTTCTCGCCGGGCTTGATGTTCGCCACAGATTGAGTGAATATGTTGGGCCGCTCCTGATCCAGCAGGGAAGCAACATGGCCCCGGGCCTTGGCTGCCTCATAGATATTCCTGGCTTCCTCGCGGCGTTTTATGGTACCGCGTATGGTGCGCGCACCGACCTTCATGAGCATCTCGTCCACTGCGCCGGTTTCTGACAGCGGGAATGTGTAGACCGCTTCGATCTTGTCCTTGAAGGGATTTTCGAAGAGCTGCTTTACCGTGACGCGGCTGACATATCCAGAAACCTCAGCCGACACGCTCGTGTGCTTGAGCGGGCATTTGCCGAGCGGCTTGCCGGTTTTAGGATCGAGCACGGCCAGCGAGCCGGAGTCGTCGCCTTTGAACTTGGTCACGGCGCCGTGCAGGACGCCGATTTGCCCTGGAACGGCGGCGGCAAGACCGGACGGCTGCCCGCCCTGAGCCGAGCAAGGCGGCGTTAAAGGAGAAATTGCCACGCACAATGCTACCGATATATTGAAGACGGCGCGTGCCGCCTGGCCCAAAGTGGTGGGCCCTTTTAAGAGCGACAAATTCATGCCAGAGTCCTCCCTCGTGGCTCGTACACATGCCAGCCTAAAAGACAAGCTCGCCCTGGCCCATGGGGTTAATCCTAGTAACGTACAAGGCAGAAGCCGGATGTAACGTTTCGGCCAGCACAGGTGATGGAACCCGGAAACTGTCATCCTCTTACGATGGAGCTTGAGCGAAGCGAGAGCGGTCCTGAGGGAGCCCTTCGCATGCTCCAGCAGTCTGGCTTCGCATTCACAGCATCTCAACGTAGTGCATACGTCGATCAATACGTTTCGATCATGCTCCAGCAGTCTGGCTTCGCATTCACAGCATCCGCTAATGACAGGCGGGGA
>DATNRD010000093.1:0-4557 GCA_036703665.1 Candidatus Obscuribacterales bacterium | reverse complement strand
GCACGCTCTTAAACGGCACGACAGAGGGGCGAGAGTATGCCGAACTGGGCGCCGTACTGGATGTTATGGTCATGTTCGCGCTCATTGCCGTCTCGCTCAACATATATATGACGGTCGTCAATCGCAAGGTGAAGAAGCTGTATGTATCGCTCTGGTACTTCCTCGGTTCGCTCTTCTGGTTTCCGCTGGTGTACATCATCGGCCAGCGGACGTTCGTGCAGCTTCAGGGTCTGAACGACGCCATAATCGGCTGGTTTTACGGACACAACATTCTCGGGATGTGGTTTACGACCATCGGCGTCGGCATGATGTACTACCTCTTGCCTCGCCTGACCAACGCCCCGCTCTACAGTCATGGGCTCTCAATGCTGGGCTTCTGGGGCATCGCCTTGTTCTATGCGCCGACCGGCACACACCACATACTTCAGTCGCCTGTTCCTGAATGGTTGAAAGCAATCGCCGTCATATCGTCGGTATTTCTGCTGGTGCCCGTGCTGACCGTGCTCACCAACTTTTTTATGACGATGAAGGGCAGGTGGAGCATGATGGCTACGGATCTGCCGCTCCGGTTTGTCATCACCTCGGCGATCTTCTATCTCCTTACCTGCATCCAGGGACCTTTCCAGGCAACACGCTGGATCAACTGGTATCTGCACTTCACGCAATGGGTGGTCGGCCACGCGCACCTGGCGCTGCTCGGCACGTTTTCGTTCATATTGTCGGCGTCAGTCTATTACGGGCTGCCTCGCATAACCGGCCGTCCCTGGTACAGCCAGGGACTGATCAGAGCGCACTACTGGCTGAAGACCCTGGGCTTCACGATAATGATGATCTCGCTCCAGGTTGCCGGTCTTATCCAGGCAGCCGGTTGGGCCTACGGGGCTCCGGTGGATCAGTGGAGCCTGACAATCCGTCCATATTGGGCCATACGGGCATTCAGCGGGGTGATGATCGTGCTGGGACAGTTCATCTTTGCCTACAACGCCTTCAAGTCGCTCTATGCGGCGCCGAAGGTGGAAGAGGTTAAGGCTAAGCCGGCGGAGGTGAAAGCGTAATGAACGGGTACCGCGTAGGCGCGATCGGCATAGTAATTACGTTCTTTACCATCGTGACAGCCACGGTGCTACTGCCGATGGTGCTCTTCAATCCCAAGCCGTCTGGTCACGGCAACGCTTACGTCAAAACGGCGGAGGTCGATCCGGCGCGCGGCAGACAAATCTTCGTTCGTGAAGGATGCTTCTACTGCCACACTCAGTTCACCCGCCCGCAGGATCGCGGTTACGGCCCGCTGGTCAAGGCCGGCGACTACGTCTTCGAGACGCCCCACCAGCTCGGCACGGCTAGAACCGGTCCGGACCTGACCAATGAAGGCGGCAAGTTTCCATCCGAGTGGCAGAAGGCTCACCTCATTAATCCGCGCGCACTGAAGCCGGGCTCGATCATGCCAAGCTTCAGCTACCTGTCGGACCGCGACATGAACGATCTGGTTGCTTACATTCAAACCCTGGGCAACGAGCGCAAGGTACATGCATACGTGGAGGCACCGGAAGAGTACAAGATCGCGCTTGCCTTAAAGACAGTGGATACCAACTCGGATGCCGCGGCTAACGCGGGGCGCGGTATCTACACCCAAAACTGCGCCGCCTGCCATGGCCTGGATGGAACCGGCAACGGCCCCAACTCGATTTCGCTGGAGAAAAAGCCGGCCAACTTCACGCGCCCCTTCTATAAACAGTATGACGATGCCTTCTGGTTTTATCGCATCACGGAAGGAGTGCCCGGCACGCGCATGCCTCGCTGGGGCGACGGGGGCAGCATGTGGGACCCGCGGGCCGGGCTGCTGAGCCAGGAGCAACGCTGGTATCTGGTCGCTTACCTGAAGACGCTTCCGAAAGCGCAAGAAGTCACGATCGACAAGCTGGATCAGCTCGACAAGGTTGGTCAGGTCAAGCTGCCCAAACTGTCCGAGCAGCGCTTTGAGCCGCCTTCCGGCGGGGGAGGGGAGTGACCGATGTGTCCTAACTGCATCCTCAACCAGGTGGGGCTGGCCCCCGGCGTGTATGTGGCTTTCGCCGTCTGCGGCGTCTTCTTCGTGGCAGCGCTGGCTGCCATGTGGTGGGCGTTCAAAAACGGAGAGTTCGATGATATCGAGGCGTCCAAGTTCGAGATGCTCGACGACAGCGACGACGGGGAAAGGGCCCGGCAGATCCGTGCCGCCGTCGAGGCAGCTCGGCTGAGAGCGAGAAGCTAAGGAGGCAAGCCATGGCTGAGCCAACAGGCAAAGAAAAGGACAAGCCCGAAGCTGCTCCGGCCGGCGCAGCTTCACCTGCTACCGAGGAAGGCCATTACGAGGAGGTAGCAGAATACAGGATAGGCGAAGGACCGCCGCCGCTTGGTCTTATAGTCGCCTTTGCCTTGATAGTGATCTGGGCCACGGTCTCCTGGATCCCGTTTTTCGGATATTGAGTCGAGTCAAGCGGATACTGAAAAGAACCCCATGAGAAAAGAAGCACTCCTCCTGCTTACGCCTGTAGTCTTGACGCTTACCGGCTGCACCGGCGATATCAGCCTTTCGGGGCAGAAAGACCAGCTGGTTCAAAGGACCGTCACCGAGGCGCAGGTGGTGATATTTCCGGATGATAATCCGTCCATACCCGATGGCAAGAAGGTGTGGGACAAGATGAACTGCGCCCAGTGTCATTCAGCCACGGGAGCGCCCGTGGCCGGCAAGGCCAGCATCGATCTGTCCAGCGCCAAATACAACGGCAAACAGAAGCCCCTTGACCAGTTCAAGTTCCTGGCCTTCGGCAAGGAGGGCGTCCAGCATCCGACGCTCAAAGAGAAGCTGACTCGCCGCGAGCTGTGGGATCTGGTCTTCTACGTGCGATCGCTGGCGGTGCCGGCGCTTACTGACGCCGAATTCGAAAAGATCGATCCCGTCTTCGGGTCCAATTGTGCCGTCTGTCACGGCAAGCGCGGCCACGGCGACGGACCGCTCGCTAAGAATTTGGAACCGATACCGGCCAACTTCCACCAGTTCAACAGGTTTTACGATAGAACAGATGATGTATTGTGGGATCACATCGCGCACGGCATTAAATGGGAAGGGATGCCTGACTTCCTCGACAAGACCGACCGTGCCAAGAACGTGAAATTCGATGAGGCCTACATCAGAAATCTGGTCCGTTACGTTCGTCGATTCCACTCAAGCGACAAACCCAGCGCTCCTATGGAAATTTCCGCCGTGCCGGCAGCACGGCTGGAGTGAGCGCAACCTCTCCTGGAGAACCACGACATGACTGAGGGAACATCTCGAAGGATACTTCTGAAAACGGTGGCAGCCGTGCCCCTGGCCTTCACGTTCGGCCTGCTCGCTTCGCCCATGGCTCGTTTCCTCAGGCCCACCATGAAGCCTCTGGGCGTGCTCGATCCGTCAGATCAACCGGCAGCGCTCGAGGACATCGTCTTCAAGGACAGCGATTTTCCGGAGGCCTGGACTTGCCTGCCGTTCATGTTCAAGCAGACGTACAAGGAATACAACCCTGAGGGCATGGAGGTCCGCAAGATTCCTGGCTTCATAGTCAAGCTGCCCAACGGCGACGTGGTAGCCTACAGCCGCATCTGCCCTCACCTGGGGTGCATATTCAATTTCGTCAAGGACCCGCTGGAATGCCAGAAGGGCTACAACTACCTGCCCAAGGGTCCGGTGTTTGCCTGCCCATGCCACCTGAGCGTGT
This sequence comes from Candidatus Obscuribacterales bacterium, assembly GCA_036703665.1. GTDB lineage: Bacteria > Cyanobacteriota > Vampirovibrionia > Obscuribacterales > Obscuribacteraceae > DATNRD01. The sequence continues at coordinate 820 of DATNRD010000093.1, read as the reverse complement.
ACGACATAGCCCAGGGCGGCAAGGTGGTCAGCGGGCCGGCGCCTCGCCCGCCCAGGCGCTTCGATGTGAAGAAGGAAGGCGACAGTTACAAGGTAGTCTCACTGGAGGCCGGAGGAATTGCCTAGCACAAGCCAAGCCGGGTTTTCAGGCGCCATCACCCAAGCCAGCGACTGGCTGAAGACGCGCTTTGCCAACATAGATATCTTCGACGAGCACTACCAGAACGAGGCGAAGACCAACCCGTTCTACGCGCTGGGCCCAATCTTCTATCTCGTCTGGTTCATTGTGATGGCCACGGGGCTCGTCCTTATCATGTGGTACATTCCCAGCAAGGCAAACGCCTTCGATTCCATCTTGAGAATCCAGCATGAAATCCCGTTCGGCGGGCTCATGCGAGGCATGCACAAGTATGGCGCGGACGCGATGATCATCGCGGCCACGATGCGCATGTTCCGCATGTTCATCTGCGCCGATTACAAGCCGGGCAAAGAGTTCAACATAGCCATCGGTCTCATCACTCTGCTGCTGTGTCTTTACTCCGGGCTGACCGGGTACCTGCTTATCTGGAACCAGCGTGCTTTCTGGGCTACCAAAGTCTTCGCCACCTTCCCGACGTATATGGATCAGTTTCCCGTCATGGGGGACTTCTACCAGCCGCTCATCAAGTCGCTGCACCTGGGCTGGAACACAGCGGAGTTCCTCCTGGGAGCCGGAGGCGCCATCACTCAGGAGACCATAACCCGCTTCTTCTCGATCCACCTGGCCTTTTCGCTCATCCCGCTCATTTTCGTGGAGCTTTACTTCTACAAGACTGGTTTTC
>DATNRD010000092.1:0-4662 GCA_036703665.1 Candidatus Obscuribacterales bacterium | reverse complement strand
CCGCCTGCCTGCTTACTTAACGTCTCAACCCGAGCTTCTCGATAAGGGCCCTGTATCGCTCCACGCTCTCACGGTTTAAATACTGCAGAAGGCGCCGGCGCTTTCCAACCATCATCAGCAGGCCGCGGCGGCTGTGAAAATCCTTAGTGTGCGTGCGCAGATGCTCGGTGAGCTGGTTGATGCGCTCGGTGAGCATGGCTATCTGGACTTCCGGCGAACCGGTGTCCCTGGGATGTGTTCTGTGTGTCTCGATTAGTTGCTTCTTCTTCTCAAGTGCAAGTGTCATCTACTTCAAGTCCATTCCTGTTACAGCTTATTGACCGATGAAAAATAATATCACGGCTTGCCTTGCTTGGCGGCATCCGCCTGCCCTGTGCCAGACCCGGTGCCAACCCGGGAGTCCAGGCCGGCAGCCCCTGGCCGTGCCGTGGGCAAAAACCGCGGCCGGGCGGCTGTGCCTCAGGCAAATTAAGAAAACTTTCAGCAGCTGGCAGCGGCTGCCAGCCGAAGGAGTCGTGGCTAAGAATTACCACGCGCCGGTGGTAAGCGAACACCGGACCGGACAGAGCAACCCGGCATGGCACCACATATGGTGAACAAGTCGGCCGTCGATTTGCTCAGGGTTTTTGCAGCTCAGGCTTCCATTCGTCGAGGATGGCGCCTTCGATCGGACACACGGACAGGCAGGCACCACAATCGATGCAGGTAGCGTCGTCTATGTAGGTGTACTTCGTTCCCTTGGTGTTCGTCTTTCCTTCGGCCCAGTGAATGCACTCCACCGGACAGACGGGGATGCAATCTGCCACGCCCTCGCACACATCAGCAACGATGGTATAGGACATCTCAAACTCCTTTCGGTCTTTACCGCAAAGCTTGTGACCGCTCTCCCTATTACTTAAGCATGCCGGCCAAAGATGGTCGAGCCCGGTCACGGCCTTCCGTCTATTTCTTAACACATTTCCTATCCAAGCGCGCACACAGCTTACAAACTCGCTTACTGAGACCGTTTTTCAATTTTGCGCGCTCTCAAATGAGCGGCCCCGCCGGCGCGCAATCATTGAAAGAGCAGCTGCTGATGCGCTTTTCCATCCGAACCGTCGGAAACTTACGCGGGCGAACCGGACAGCGCCGGTGCTTCTAATTTACTGCAATGACTTCTCACACCAGAGGCGCGCATAGGGCACCACAAGGGAAACTCAGGGCGAATCACGGCAGTTTATTGAGAATTGCTCTCAACAGATTCCTTGATCACAATTGCACGGTACTGCCCGAGCGAAACGCTCCACATGCAAACGGTCGTAGCCCCGATTACAATGATGTCGAACTGAAGGAAGTGCTCCAACCGTGATTCCATACCAAAGGTAATTGAGATGGCCGAAGCTGTAGTGGAGATTCGCACACCCAACGGACAGAAGGTCGGGTCGTTCAAAGATCCGACGATCGAGATGCTGCCTGCGCATCATTACTTTATAACCGGCAGGTTTTTCGAACCGGATGGCACGGCAGCCGAAAGAGTGGAATTCAACCCGCAGGTGCTGCCCTATGAGGCGGACATCTCGGCGGTAACCAGGTGCGAGCACAAGAAACTAGTCGGCGTCTACGTCCAGAAGGGCAGGCAGCCTGTGCGCATGATCGGCGTCTGCGAGTCCTGACCGCCAACCGCTCTTATTGTTTCGCTCGCCACACAGAATGAACTTACGCGTGCGCCGCCTGCCGGTGGATCTCCAGCGACCTTATGGCAGCCAGGGCTCTATCAGCCAGCTGCTTGCGCCTTTCCGGCTTGTCCAGAGACTGCCACGCCGGCGGTAACGCCAACAGGCCCCAGTTGGAGTTGATTGGCTGGAAGTGTTTGGGATCAGCCTGTGTTATGTACCGGATGAGCGCGCCTATCATGGTTTCCGGCGGTAACACCAGCGGCGAGGCACCGTCCAGGAGACGCGCTGCATTGAGTCCGGCCACCAGGCCTGTGGCCACCGATTCCGTATAGCCCTCCGTGCCGGTGATCTGCCCGGCCAGGAGAAGAGCGGGACGGGCCTTCAATTGCAGCGTGGGAGAGAGCACCACCGGGCTGTTCACATACGTGTTGCGGTGCATGACCCCCAGGCGCACGAACTCCGCCTGCTCCAGACCGGGAATGAGCTTGAAGACCCGCTGCTGCTCGCCCCACTTGAGGTTGGTCTGAAAGCCGACCATGCTGTATAAATCGGCCGCGGCGTTATCCTGGCGAAGTTGCACGACAGCATAAGGTCTTCGCCCGCTGCGCGGATCGGTGAGCCCGACCGGCTTCATGGGTCCCCAGCGCAGGGTATCCACGCCGCGGCTGGCAATCACCTCTACCGGCAGGCAGGACTCGAAATAAGGCGTGTCCTTCTCAAAATCCTTCAACTCGATTCGCTCGGCGGCAACCAGCGCCTTCCAGAAAGCCAGGTATTGCTCTTTGTCCATAGGACAGTTGATGTACTCGCCTTCACCCCTGCCGTAGCGGCTCTGCAGGAATACCCTGTCGAAATCTATGGACTCGCGGGTGAGAATCGGCGAAGCCGCGTCGAAAAAGAAAAGCTGCTCGCAGCCGGTGACACGGGAGATGGCTCCGGCCAGCGACTCGGAGGTGAGCGGGCCGGTGGCTACCACCGTCACCTCGGCCTCGGGCAGGTGAGCCAGCTCCTGCCGGTGGACGTTAATGAGCGGATGAGAGAGGATGGCGCCGGTCACCTTGTCTGCAAACGCCTGGCGATCCACGGCCAGCGCCTGGCCGGCCGGCACCCGGCAATCCCAGGCGATTTCGAGCAGCTTTGATCCCAGGCATTTTAGTTCGGACTTGAGCAGGGCCGGAGCACTTTTTGGATCGAACGAACCAAGGCTGTTGGAGCAGACAAGCTCAGCTAACCGGTCGGTATGGTGCGCGGGCGTCATCCTTACAGGACGCATCTCATAGAGCTCGACGGCCACGCCCCGGCTGGCTAACTGCCAGGCTGCTTCACAGCCGGCCAGCCCACCGCCTATCACGATAGCTCTGCCTCTTTCTCTACCCATGACACGCACATTTACTTGAGGCCGAGCGCCTTGCGCTGCCCGGGTGTAAGCAGGCGCCCGTCGGTCCACTGCCAGCCGCGCACCGCTTTGACCTGACCGAGCAGTTTGGGCTTTCCATTTACAGCTTGCCAGAAAAGCTTGCCGTCGACAGCATAGACGACCGCCTGCCGGTCCGGCGCAATCGTGTAGAAGCTCACCTTGTCCCAGGCGACCAGCTTGGGATGAGCTGCCACAAAGGCCTGCCGCGTCTTGCTGTAGTCGTCGGGCAACCCTGCCGGCTTGACCACACGCACGAGCCGGACGGTGCCCAGGGCTTGCTCTTGCGTGGCGGGAACACCGAATTCTACGGCCACCCCGCCACCGGCAGGCACCAGGGCGAAATGTGAAAAGTCGGCCGGGGCATACCCTTCCCTTTCGGCAGGCGGAAGCTTGACGAAGCTGGTGGTGGCTTCAGTAACCGCACCGGCGGGAAGCACCTTCTTGCCCAGCTTGACGAGCTCGTTGCCCTTGAACTGATAACAGGCCCAATCGTTGGAAACCATGGCTTTCGGACGTCCGTAAGCGAAAGACTCGGTAACCGTTTCGACGCCCAGGGTGTCGCCGTACACCGACAGCAGGCGAATCTTGCTTTTCTCATACGATTCGGTCGAATCAGGAGCGAAGGGCAACGGCTTCATGCCCTCGCAGCTGGACAGATGCTCGCGCATGATGTCTTTTGCCGCGTTAAGCCCCGAGGCACCGAGCAGAACCACCGGCTCGCCGCCGCCCAGCGGCTCGGCCACGAGCTGGTCTATCTCATACGTGAATGGGAATTTGCCTTCTTGGCAGGACTCCCTTTTGCGAGCGGTCGTGACCTTCAATGTATGCAGCTTGCCGCCCAGATTCACCAGCGGCGCCTCGACTCGGGCGCTGAGATTGCCGTCCGACCAGACCGTAGCCCAGCGGGCGCCGGCATCTCGTGTGCGGGGGCTTACCTGATCCAGAACCAGAACATGCCAACCACCGGCGCCTCTGGCCGGCGGCGGCGCGGCCTGTGCCGGGCCCGAAAGCCACAGACAGCTTGCCACAAAGAAAGCGAAACCCAGGAGGGCGCGGGCCGATTGCATCATGCCTAGCATTTTAACCGAGCAGTGCGCCGGTTTACCCAACGGTGCTAACCGTATGTGCCAACGGCGGTTAAAGGTAAAGAGCAGCCAGGGGGGATGGCTGCTCTCTCAATTCCTCGTAGGCTCTGCCTCACAGAGGGGGGTTGATTGGTGGTGGGCCTGTGTAAGGGTACTGGGTTCGTTGAAGACCTACGAGGATCAAACTTTGCTCTCTTGAAGGGAAAGACCTTTTGGCAATCTCTCGCCTCCCCACACCTATAGTTATACCAGCCCCCCGCCCGGTACATGTATGGGCTGCCCAATAAATCTGTATAGGCTCCCCCATGTCTTGATTCCTGTATCCGTGTTAATAATGGATTGTAAGCCGTCCAGCGTTGGGTTTGCCGACTCGGAGGGAGGGGAAGGGCCATGCCAGAGACAGCCAGGTTGTCAAGCCCGGCGGTGGGACAGCGCCGAGTGCTGCTTGTCGAGGACAGCCCTGCACACTTGCTCATTTGCGAGGAGTCGATCCGCACGCAGGCAC
>DATNRD010000091.1:0-5257 GCA_036703665.1 Candidatus Obscuribacterales bacterium | reverse complement strand
AACCTCGCCGACTTTGCCCAGCCCGCTGACGGTGGTTTCCAGCCTCGTTCCCTCGGCCAGCCTGCCCGTCGTGCCCAGAGCCCGCTCGCCTGCCGTCATCTCGCCGGCCTTGCCCAGACCGGTGACGGTGGTTTCCAGCCTCGTGCCCTCGGCGACCTTGCCCGTGGCGCCGAGCATGCGCTCGGCGGCGGTGACCTCCTTGACGACCTGTCCGCCTTTGGAAAGTCCGGCCACGGTGGTCTCGAGCTTGCCTGCGCTACCCAGCACCCGGGCGCCGGCGGCCAGCTCCTCAGCCTTGCCGAGCCGGCTCAGGTTCCGCAGCCCCTTCTGCAAGGAGCCGACGCCGATGCCGAAGGTCGCGGCAAAAGCCACGCCTTCGCCCACCATCTCGCCTTTCTTTTCCGATGAACCCTTTTCCCAGTCGCTGACCAGTTTGTTGCCCAGTCCGCTGAAGGTCTCTCCTGGCTTGGTGACTATGGTCGAAAAGGCCGTGCCCAGTTCGCTGCCTGATTTGAGGATAGACTGCCCGAAACCTATGCCGGTGTTGGTCACGCCACCACCGCTCAAGGCGGCCCGCCGGATGGCCGAGTCATCGTAGTTGAAAAACAGCTTCTTCGTGTCGGCAGCCAGGTTGTAGAGCCCCTTGCCGAAGCCTTTTACCGTCCCCAGAGCAAAGTCGCCAACACCACCTTCATCCTTTTTCTCTTCCGGTTTGGCAGTTTCGGTCTTGGTTTCCGAGCTGGCCCGGGTCAGCCCGTTGGCGTCGCTGCCGGATTTGGGCAGGACATCCTCTATAAGCTTGCCGGAAGAGTCCGAACCGGTAGACGACGGGGCGCTGAGCACCTTGTCGGTCTCTTCGCTTAGCTGCTTCAACGATTTGGGCAACTCGGTCATCGTCTGATCTGGAGTCTCGTGCGTTTTGCCTTTGGCTGTGGTCTTTGTCGACCGCCGGTTATGGTTGCCGGTGTACGCTTATATCCAGATTTGGAGGCGTTTGGACACTGCGGGCAGCGTTTTCAGCCAGAATATAGCGAAATTTCAAAGAAAAAATGGGGAAATTACGTAGGCCGGCGGCAGCAGGTGATAATTTAGAACACATTTAAGCGAGATCTAAGCCTCAGGTACTTAATTCCCAAAACCTATAAGCCTTTAACAGCAGAGCCATTGCGGCTTCCGAACGAGGAGAACAGGCATGCGAATCGGAGCGGATATCACCCAGATCGTAGGCAACACGCCGCTGGTGCGCCTCAACTCTCTTACCGAGGGCATGCATGCCACCGTCGTAATGAAGATGGAATCCCTGAATCCGCTCGGTTCGGTTAAGGATCGCATCGGCGTTTCCATGATCAACGAAGCTGAAAAACAGGGTTTGATACGACCGGGCGAGACCACCATCATCGAACCCACCTCAGGAAACACGGGAATCGCACTGGCCTTCGTCGCTGCTGCTCGCCGGTACAAGCTCGTACTCACCATGCCGGACACGATGTCCATCGAAAGACGCAAGCTCCTGGCCGCATTCGGCGCCGAGCTTGTTCTCACCCCCGGGTCGCTGGGCATGAAGGGAGCCGTGGCCAAAGCAGAGGAGATCCTCTCGGCCACCCGCAACGGTTACATGCCGCAGCAATTCAAGAATCCTGCCAACCCCAAGATCCACCGCGAGACCACGGCAGAAGAGATCTGGCGCGACAGCGAGGGCAAAGTCGACATCCTGGTCTCGGGAGTGGGGACGGGTGGAACGATAACCGGTGTGGGGCAGGTGATCAAAGCGCGCAAGCCCTCATTCCGGTGCGTGGCCGTGGAGCCGGCCGACAGCCCCGTCATTACTCAGTGCCTGGCCGGTGAGCCGCTCCGGCCCTGCCCGCACAAGATTCAGGGCATCGGCGCCGGCTTTATCCCGGAGGTGCTGGACCTTTCCGTGATCGACGAGGTGGTTACCGTCAGCAACGATCAGGCTTTTGCCTTCGCCCGCAGGCTGCACAAGGAAGAAGGGATTCTCGGCGGAATAAGCAGCGGCGCTGCCGCCTGCGTTGCCATCGAGCTGGCAAAGAGACCGGAGAATAGAGGAAAATTGATTGTGGCAATACTGCCGAGCACCGGCGAGCGCTATCTTTCCACGGCACTGTTTGCGGAGCTGGCTCTGGAGAGTGCTGCCGCCAATGTCTGAGGCGGCCAGGGCAATGAGCCTCAAGGAAGACATAGAGAACGTTTTGAGCAAAGATCCTGCTGCCCGGAGCTGGCTGGAGGTCGTTCTGTGCTATCCGGGCTTCCACGCTGTCACCCTCCATCGCATCGCCCACTGGCTCTGGAAGCACAACTTGCATCTAGCAGCCCGGTTCGTCTCGCATATGACCAGATTCGTGACCGGCATCGAGATCCATCCAGGGGCAACTCTCGGCCGGCGGGTCTTCATAGACCACGGCATGGGCGTGGTGATTGGCGAGACAACAGTGGTTGGCGATGACGTGGTGATCTACCAGGGGGTCACGCTGGGCGCCGGCGCGGCTGCCCGCAAGGGCGCCGCCACGCGCGGGCAAAAGCGCCATCCCACGCTGGGCAACAACGTGGTTGTCGGCAGCGGAGCCGAGATTCAGGGCGACATCCGTGTAGGTAACAACGTTCAGGTGGCCTCCGGCTCCATCGTCTTGAAGGACGTGCCGGACAACTCGGTTGTCGTCGGCGTGCCCGGCCGGGTCATCTACAGGGACGGCATAAGGGTCAAGGAAGAGGTTCCTGATATCGAAGCCGAGGCGATTAAGAGTTTGAAGGAGCACATCCTGAAGCTGGAGGAGAAGGTACAGGCTCTGGAGGCTAAGCTCGGCCCGCCCGCCCGAGTGCCCGCCGGCACGCAGTCCCAGCCGCTTGCCGAGACCACGTACGGCGAACCGCAAAAGCAGCTGCCACCGCTCGAGCCAGCCGCCGGCGTCGAGGTAGACCCGGTGGACGTCTTCCTGCACGGGGCCGGGATTTAACGGAGGCGGGGGCGGGTAAAATAGACACTGGAAGCTAGATTTGGCGCGGGTGCCGCCTGCTTCTGACAGTCCGATAATCAGCCAACGCGTCGAAAAAGGGGATTTCCCATGGCAGAAAGCGCAATCGAACAGGCATTTGCCACGCTGGCCGAAGCCTTCACCATAACCGAGAGCGAAATCCACGAAGAGATAGGGCTGGTCGAGCAACAGATCGAGGATCTCAAGGAGCGAATAGTGCAGCTCCAGGAAAAGCAGGTAACCCTGGCCCAGGACCGAGAAGCCATCGAGGAGATGTACAAGCGATACTGCTCGGATGAAGGCAACGGCGGCGCCGTCGAGTTTTGAGCTTGCCCGGGTACACGGCCTATCTTCTCTTATAACCCGCATCCAGCAAGCGTCATCCGCGCAGCGGCGAAGGATCTCGCGCAAGGGCGCTGCTCGATCGTGGGCTTCTTGCGTGCCTGCGCGCCCTCAGAATGACAAATCTGGTATGGTCCTGTACGCAGGGTCAAACCAGGCCGATGCAGTTATCGCTCATACAGTATTATTAAAGTTTGTTACAAGGGCATCAGCCCTGTCCTGCGGTTCACCACGTTCTTCTAGGCTAGAAAAACCACCGTTTTCATAAGAGTCTTTATGGCAGCAGTTTCGTGCCCGTACTGCGGTGCGACGCTCAATCTACCGCTTAAGTTTTGCCTGTCCTGCGGCAGGCCCGTGTCGTCGCAAGAGGCCAAAAAGCTGGGCGGGTTGAAGAGCACGATGAAGGCAGGCGTCACCAAGCGCCTCGACGAAACGCCCAGCCCCTCCAACTTCGACCTGGCCAGAAAGTCCTACCGCATCCAGCGGACGCTTCGCGAGTTTGCCACGACACTCTGCTATATATTGCTGCTCGTGTCGCTCTATTACTTCGCCGTCAAATTCATCTTGAAGCAAGCATTGCCAGGCAACGCCGACGTCGTCATCCGCAACTGGCTGACCGGACAGCAGGAGGCTCCGCCGCCGCAGCCGGCTGCCCAGGAGCCGGCAGGAGCGGCAGCGGGCGAGCCGGCAGAGTCATCTGAGAGCCGGCCTGACGAAGCTGCTCAAAAAAGCAAGGCGAGCGCGAAGTCAGCCACCAAAGGCAAAGCAAAGCCTCCGGGGGGACCGGCCAAGCGGTAGGGCACCACATGCGGTGCGCGGTTGCAATCCGCGACAAGCGCGGCAGGCCGGCCTATACCGACCAGCCGGCGTGGACTGAACGCCGCGCCAGCGCAGGAATCCCGACGCCCAGGGGGCACCCCCTGGGCGTTATCGCCATGCCACCACATACAGTGAAACCCATATTTGAGGTAGGCTGCCGGCCCCGATCTCGCTAACGGCGTACCCCAGCATCAATCGCCAGCGAGATTGAGAAAAGTCCGGAAACGCCTGATTTTTCGTGAGGGTAATTCCCTTGCCTGCGCCCGAATCTCCCCTTATACGGGCTCCTGGACTGCTCCGGCTACCCTTTCTCCTGCCGGCACAAAAGTCTACCGCTTGCCCCCAGCCTCAAGGTCGCAAGCTCCCCTGACGCCTGGCCCTGGCTGCGCGGCCCGCCGGCAGTGCCGCAGCCACGGCCGGGCAGCCTCCGCTAAGCAGCCAGCTTAGGCAACGCCTCCGCCGCCGCGCGCAGTAATGCAGGATGAAGAGTGGCCACCGTTTTCCCAAAATGCCCACTCTGTGGATGTTTTTACAGTGTCCACTTCCCTTCGAGTGCCCTCAAAAGATCCGCAAAATCCCCAAATAACTCACGGCCGTTAGGTTTTTACGGTGTCCAGCGGCGCCCAGGGCTTAGGGGCCGTGTTGCCTATAACGGTCAGTGGGTGACCCATAGCAGGATTTGTGGTAGTGCAATTGCATGCTTGTGTTGCCCAACAGCCTCACTGCATGACGCATTCAGGGATTTGCGAGGTCCCTTTTTATCTCGCCTCCGCTTCGCTCTCGGGACCGCCTTCCGCCTCGCGGCCAGCTCGGCGACCCTCGTGCCAGCCTACTAGCAGCGGATTACTTGCCTTTCTTCGGCTCCGGCTATCGCCTCCGATCACCGATTCCGCTTCAGCGCCCCTTCGGCGGGCTTCAGCGGTTACCTCGGGTGTCCGCCCTCGAGGTTCCTCTTGACTGACCTTCTAGGAGCCTGTCGGAAAAGGGTCCGGTCCAGGTGGTTTGCTTCTGACTCCACGGTGGATTTAGCTGCCTGACGCTCGGCGGCATTGCATATGCCGCCGTTCCACCTCCTCGGCGGCAACTAAAGCTGCTCGCCTGCGGAG
>DATNRD010000090.1:0-2091 GCA_036703665.1 Candidatus Obscuribacterales bacterium | reverse complement strand
CCAGCTGCACGACCGACGCGAACTCGCGCCGGGCGATGAGCATGGGGAACAGCTCCTTGGTGTTGCCGAAGCAGGCGTTGCCGTTCTCATCCACGTGCGGTGCGTTCATGCCCCGCCTGCCCCCGGTTACCTTGCGCGTCTGGTTGAACCACTTGATCGTCTGGTTCCTCATCGAGATGTGGATCTCGAAGGCACCGATCTCATGCTTGCGCTTGGTCTTCGGGTTGACGCAGTAGAGTGTCTTGGTGGCGACGACGAGCGTGTCGTTGGAGACGCGCACGTCGACCACGTTGGCCAGCTTGAGCAGCTCGTCGTACTCCCGCCCGAGCTCTTCCTGGGGGGCAGCCTCCAGGCGCAGGAGGTTGATCTCGGCCAGGCGCGTGCCCTTGAGCAGGTCGCGCAAGTTGCTCTGGGCCTTTGCCATGTCCTGGGCGGTAGCCTTCAGGCCGCGCGCGGTGCAAGACTCCACCTGACGCCGGCACTCCTGCTCGAAGTGCTCAGCCAGCCGCCTGGACAGCGTCTCGGGTGTTGCTGTCCGGGCTTCCGACAACTGCTTGCGGACTTCCAGCAGCAGCCTGGCCAGCAAAGCCGCCTCGACCCTGGCCCCGTAGTAGATGTACTCCTGGTGGAGGTAGAGGTTGTTTCCCACCAGCTCGCCCACGATGAAGCCGCCGTCGTCGATGATCGGCACGCCGGAGGCTGAAGGAACGAAGGCCGGGCCGCGCTTGAGCAGCCTGTAGCCCCAGATTCTCTCGGGGGTGTCCATCGAGGCCGAGCCCATCGGTGAGGCGTGGAAGAGGATGTGGAACTTGCCGTCCTCGATGGGAGGTTGATTGGAGCCCGCGCAGTTCTTGACGATTACGTCGGTGCCCACAGCCGGCCCCAGCACCTCTTTCACCAGTGAAGTCACGACCGTCTGCCGCCTGCCGCCGAAACCTTCGCACGCGACATTGGACGCGGCGCCTTCCGTCGTGCCGGCCGGAAGCGGGCACTGGCTGTTCGCCTGCCTGACGATGTCGGCCAGGAACTTGTCGGCGACCAGCTCCTCGTCGACCCTCTGGAGCACCCGCACGAGAAGACCGAGGTCCGGGTCGTCCTGCCAGACGTTGCCGATCACGTCCAGGTGGACATAGAGGCAGTTGTCCACCAGCTCGGCCACGGCGATGTTCGTGGCATTGTCGATGATGGGCACGCCGAGACCGCCGGGAACGAAGGCTTCATGGCGCCGATAGCGCAGCGGTACGCCCAGCAGCCGGTCTGGTAGGTACTGCCCTGACGAGCCGCGCGACGTGGAGTAGAGGAAAACGTGGAAGCTTTCGTCCACGATTGGTTCGTGGGGCTCGCCCATGCTGTGCACAACGACGTTGGTCTTGACACTGGGCAGCAGGACGTCGCGCACGACCGGAACGAGCTTGCGCGCGTAGAACCACCGGTACCAGCGACGCTCATACCAGCGAGTGCCGTAGCCGGCATCGGTAACCCGGAAGGCACGCAGAGCCCTGTCTTTCGGCAGGGCGAATGTCAAAACGACCTCGTGCGTGCGATTGTCATCGAGCTCAAAGCTCTCGATCACCCGGGCTCTGAGCACCTTGCGCGCGCGCTTGAAGTCGCGCCAGGCGAAAAGGACTCCCTCCTCGCCGGGACCCAGGGATTTGACGGTGAACGGCACCGCGGCATGTGTGAGGGCGTTCTTCTGCTCGGTGGTGAGCCAGCGAACGAAGAAGCTTTTCGGGCGGTGGTACTTGATGTACCGATAGCGTCCGATGCCGAATGCGACTGCCAGGATGAGCAGCAACGCCCCCGCAATGGCAAGGGCGATGGGCTGGGACAGAAATGCCAGAACGTTTGCCATCTGGTTTCACCTTTGCTCTGGCGGTGCGCGCCAGGTCCAGCGAAGATGCCCCGACCTCCAAGGCAGAGGTCGGGGCACCATCGAGTGTTCAGCCGGCTGGACCCTGGAGGCGGCAGGCCGCCTGGGTTTGAAGAATGAACCGAATCGAGAGCGTGGCGAGATCGCTGGCGTTTCGGCCGCTCGGGGTGACCGCCTGCCCGGCGAGATCGCTGGCGTTTCGGCCGCTCGGGATGACCGCC
>DATNRD010000089.1:0-6492 GCA_036703665.1 Candidatus Obscuribacterales bacterium | reverse complement strand
CCGCCCGCGGCAGGTAATGAGCGAATCCCGGTTGCGCCTGTAGGACAACCAGCCACGCCAGTCCCGCGGCACAGGGTCTCCCAGGCGCACGCCTATTTGCTTCTCGACAAAATCAATGAACCAGAAGCACTCCGACGGCAGCTTGTCGTAGCCCTTTTCTGCCAGGTCTTTGGCCAGCAGCTCGGATTCCAGCTCAATCAGTCGGTGATGAAACATGGCGGTTCCGCGTCCTTTTACTTCAATATTCCCAGAAGCGGAGCGACCGCTAAGCCCCGCGGTCAACTTAAAAGCTCCTGAATCTCCCGGAAAGCAAACAGGGCGGCAACGACAATCAGCATCCAGGCGAAGGCTCTTCTCAGCCACTGTTCCTTGAGCCTCATGGCCAGCGAGCTGCCCAGCCAGGCGCCCGGCACCGAGCCGACCACCAGGCAAAGGGCCAGCATGAGATCTACGTGCCGGACCAGCGCGTGCACCAGGGTTCCTGGAACCGACACCACGGCAACCACGGCAAGCGACGTGCCGAATGCCGTTTTAATTGGTGTCTTGAAAAGGTAAAGCATGAGAGGCACGAGCAGGAAGCCGCCGCCTACCCCCAGGAAGCCGGAAAGATAACCGCAAGCCACACCCATGAGCGCCGCTTTTCCCGCCGGGTAAGCTGGCGGTTCCCCGAGCTCCGCTGGCGCCTGAGGCTCCTGCTGCCCGAGCCGGCTGCCGAAGCCGAACAGGATATCGAGTCCGGTCAAGACAAGCAGCACTGCAATCATGAGCATGAGCAGCGCGCCGTGGGCGACAAGCGTGGACAAGGATCCCAGGATCGTGCCGGCCACGGCCGGTAGGGCGCAGCTCCGGGCAAGGCCCACAGCCACCATACCTTTCCTCATGTAACTCAGCGCGCCTGATATTGCCGTCGGAACAATCATTGCCAGACTGGTGCCCACGGCAGTGTGCGGCTCGACAGCAAGAAGCATGCGCATAAGCGGCGTGGCCAGAATGCCGCCGCCGACACCCAGCCCCCCGGAGAGCAAACCTACCGCCAGGCCGATTGCGGCGGCTTCAAAAAAGTACTGTAGCGGCTGGCTCACATGTGCCGGGCGATCACCTTGCCGAGATCGGGATTCTCCACCACCATCTGGTTGAACATGAGGTGCCTGGTGAGCATCCGGGCAATAAGCGGGTCGCGGTCGATGGCGCGATAGATGCCTTCCGGGTCTCGAGCGATGACCTTGTCGGCGAACTTGTTCCGGACCAGAGCCTTTGTGGCGCCGCGCCAGCGAGTCAGACGCCGGCAGAGGTAGTGGTCGGCTTCGGCGATTTCACCTATGTGGCGATGTTTGGCTAAAAGACGTGCCGGCCCCGGGTGAGCGCAGATGGCCGCCACCAGGGATGGTTCTGCCATGCAAGCCCGGTCGATCCAGGGATCTTTGGCCATCCTGTAGGCGATAAACATGTCTTTCTTATATTTCCGGACCTTAGCCTGCTCGGTGGCGGGGGCAGCCTGCACCGGCGCTGACTCGCCCCGGACCACGCCCCGCAAGGGAGCGTCGGTGGCAGCTGGCTCTTGCTGGGCCAGGCAAGGCACTGCCGACCCGCCCAGGCAAAGTCCGAATGCAACTGCTGCCGGCAACAAGGTGGCTTTCATACGGGTCATCCTTTCTCCTGACTAGAGCCGTCATAGGGCTATATGCCACTGCGGCTCGATAATAACATAAGCCTCCCTTAATGCGCCTGGCAAAATGCCAGTAGAATTTAGGCAGGGCTTGATGTCCGTTGATTCGATGAGCACGATCTCGAGATTATGACCAACCCGCTCGGCACACCCGGCAAAGACGATCAGGCTGAGAAACAGTCAAAGGCTCCCGAGCAGCAGCCGGAGAGCAAGCCCGGCCTTTCTTTCGACGATGTGATGTCGAAGCAGGCGGCAGCCTCACAAGATGCGGTCCGCAAGGAGATCGTGCCCAAGGACGTTTCGCCGGCCATTCGCCGGGACATATCGGCAGTTCCCCGCGCCCAGTTCACCTATCAGTTCGGGCAGCGCCCGCCGTTTCAAATCCGCAAGTCCGAGTTTCTTCATGACATCGAGAAGCCGGTGGCCGAGGTCAAGCCGCTTGTTGATAAATTCCTGAAGGAGACGCCTGCCCGGGAGGACGAGTCGCTGACGCCGGCCGAACGCAACGAGCTGACGCAGACACGCGATTCGCTGTCCCGCTTCACCAACGCCGCCGACGCGCTCAATAAGGCTCTGCACCTGGCCAGGCTCTATCAGCACCTGCGTTATATTGAGGAGGCTAAAAAAGCTACCGATCTTTCTCTGGGCATCGACCCGGACAACCACCTGGGCAAGGAACTCTTCAAGGAACTGGAACGCTTGCATCCGCCGGATATATCAATTGCATCCCGACCCGCCCTCGCGCCCGCCCCGCTCAGCAAAGCCAACCTGCGTAAACGTATAGCAGCCATGACCGGCGGCAAGGTGATGGTCGTCGGCGACCTGCTCATAGACGAGCTGCTCGAAGGACGCCCGGAGCGCATCTCACGGGAAGCCCCGGTGCTCATTCTGGAACACGTCGACACCGAACTCATCCCGGGCGGGGCGGCCAATACCGCCAACAATGTAGCCGCCCTCGGTGGCGTCTGCCATGCGGTGGGCGTCTGCGGCAAAGACGACTATGCCGCCAAGCTGGCGAATTTGCTGGAAAGGCACAACATCACGCACTCTCTGGTGCAGGACCCCTCGCGCCCCACCACCGTCAAGACCCGCATCCTCTCCAAGGCTCACGCATTGCGCCAGCAGCTCCTCAGGCTGGATCGCATATCGCACGAGCCAATAGACGCGCTGGTGGAGGGCTTGCTGGTCGACAGAATCAATCAGGCGGGCGGGCAATACAAGGCGATTGTTCTGTCCGACTACCGCGGCGGGGCGGTCTCCGACGGCGTGATAAGGGCCTGCAAGGCTCTGGCTGCCAGAGAGAACCTCATGGTGGTTGTCGATGCTCAGGACCATTTCGAGCGGTTCCAGGACGTTACGCTCATGACGCCCAACCAGCCGGACACGGAAAAGATGGTCGGCTTCAAAATCACCGACCGGGACTCGCTTAAAAAAGCCGGCGATGAGTTGCTGCTCTTGACCGGAGCCAGGGCCATTCTGGTGACGAGAGGCCCGCACGGCATGGTGCTCTTCCAGCCGGGCGAGGAGATGATGGAGCTGCCTGCCTTCAACAAGAGCGAGGTCTTCGATGTCACCGGCGCCGGCGATACCGTCGTGGCTGCCATGGCGCCGGCGCTGGTGTCGGGAGCCAGCTACCTCGAGGCGATGGCCCTCGGGAATCTGGCGGCAAGCATCGTTGTAAGAAAACCGGGAACCGCCGTCACCAATCAGAAGGAGATGCTCGAACACCTCGAGCGGGTGGATCTGCCGGACTGAGCTTAAGCGCCCTTGGCGAGATTGGTGCGCAGCAGGTCGTAAGCCGGGAACTTGTCGCCGGTCATGCCGCTTATCGAGTGGAGGAAGGAGGCCTTCACATCCTCGGGCAGCGAGGCGACCCGGGCTGCGATCGAGGCGAGGCGCTCGGCCATTTCGCTTACGGCAGCCTCGAAAGCTTCGGACTTCTCCATACCCTTATCCTGGGCGCCGCCCCGCAGGTGAGACATCTCGATGCCTTCATTTATCAGGGCGTTCTCGCTCGATTCGGTATTCCGAATTGCTTGCTGATTGAATTCAAATTTCTCAGCCATTGGATCGACTCCTCAGTTGCGCCGTGACCGTCTGTAGGGGTGTACCGGCGCGGTCGGCAAATTGGACAAGCCCCTACGTAGTTCCCGCATCGGCATCTTTCACGCCGCCGGCCGCATCCTAGAAGATTGCGCGTTGTGTCGCAAACGCTTCCACAAGGATCTTTGCCATGGTCGGCCGGCGCCGTGCCATGGCAATGCTGCTTAGAGGACGGCAACGGTGCGCCCGGGAGCGCCATCCTGGCGTCTGCGGGCGCGTATAATTGAAGGTCTGTGGAAACAAGCAAAATGTGCGAGGGTAGCTGGCGTGGAGCAGGGTGAGAAGAGAGTGTTTAAGCGGCTGAATGCCCTGGATTTCAGTCTCCTTGTTGTCATGCTCCTTTCCATCGCCGGCTTCGGGCTGGCTCGCGCCGGCCATGCGGGCGTGGACAAGGTGATTCAGGGAAAAGCCCGGGTGGCGATAGACGTTTACCTGGTAGGGTTTAAGACGATCGACCCGGACATTTTCAAGGTCGGCGAGAAGACGTCTGTGACGGTGCGCAATCAGCCGATATATCCGGCAATGGACATAGTGGCCGTCAAGCACTGGCAGAAGCAGGTGTCCTTTCTCGCTCCGGATGGCAAGAAAGCAATAGCGTTTGCTGATCCTGCTCAGCCGCTCGCGCACGATTTTCTCGTTACAGTCAGCGACGAGGCAGAAGTGACAGCCGACGGATACGTGGTGCGCGGAAACAAAATCAAGGTCGGCAACCTGATTGAGCTGGAAAGCTTCAAATACAGGGTCCAGGGTGTCGTTGTCGACATCAGGCCGGCAGACAAATAACGATGAGTGCAGAAACCGGAAAGCGCCGTCTGGACGTAATCGCTGCCCTTGCGCTAGAGCCTGTGGATGCTGCCTGGGAAAGCACATTGAAGGGCTCGCTCCCGTACCGGATCTGGTCGTCTGTTCTGTCTTTGTCCACGCGGGTGAGGGTGCCGCTGGTGGAAAAGGCCGGAAGATGGCTCGAGACCGGGGCCTTTCTTACGGTGCTGGTCCTGCTTGTTGCAACAGGACTGCCGCAGTTTGCCTCCGACAAGGAGGGGCTGGCTTTATTTGCCCTGGCGGCGCTGGGGTTGAGGGTCCTGGCAGCCCTTGTCGGGTGCAAGGAAACCTACAGGACGAATGCCATGGACATGCTCGTGGTGGCATTTCTGTTGTTGAACGTCATCGCCACAGCCGCCTCGCACTATCCGCTGGCAAGTCTCAAGGGGCTGGCGAAGCTCGTTGTCTACGGCGCCGGCTACTTTGCCTTTGCCAGCGTCTTGAGCGCCGGCCGGCGCCGGCTTGTTCTTGCGCTCAGTTTTGCCGTGGCGACGGCCCTGGCGGTGGCTGCTTACGGGCTGTATCAGTACAAGATCGGTGTGGCGCCGCTGGCCACCTGGGAAGATCCCACCGTAGAGGTGAAGGCGACGCGCATTTATTCGACGCTGGGGAACCCCAATCTTCTGGCCGGTTACCTCCTTCCGCTGGTGCCTGTGGCAGCGGTGCTGGGACTGGCGGCTGCCTGCCGTCGCAAGCTCATCTGGCTGTCGGTTCCGGCTTTGGCAGCAGCGGGTCTGCTGGCGATAGCCACCGTGCTCACAGGCAGCCGCGGCGGTTACATTGGGCTTTTTGCCGACGCGGCGGCACTGGCTGCGGTGGCCGGCAGCTGGCTCTGGGTAAGCAGGCCGCGCCTTCGTCCTACGGTTGTGTTTCTAGTGCTTGCGCTGCCACTGGCGGTGCTGGCCGTAATCCACGCCATGCCGGTGTTCGAGCATCGCCTCATGTCCCTGTTTGCCGGTTGGGAACACTCATCGAACGCTTTCCGGCTCAATGTCTGGCGAGCCTCTTGGAACATGTTCCTGGACAACTGGTGGATTGGTGTCGGTCCCGGCAATCAGGCTTTCCGGCTTGCTTACGGACTTTACATGCGCAGTGGCTTCGACGCGCTGGGAACGTACTGCGTGCCGCTGGAGATTGCTGTCGAGTGCGGTGTGATCGGCCTGGTCATTTTCGGCCTGCTGGTGGGGGGCGTGCTGGCGCGCGCCCACGAGACTTTCTGGACCAGCGGCGATGCGGCAGTGCGCTGGCTGGCGGCCGGCATGGCCGCCGCCATTGCCGGCATGATGGCGCACGGGCTGGTGGATACTGTCTTCTATCGCCCGCAGGTGCAATTCTTGTTCTGGATCATGGTGGCAGGGCTGGTGGCGCTGCATCAACTGGAAGCTCACCCGCCCCCTCAACCAGCAAGCGCCGGATCGGGGAAGTCGTAAGCAGGCAGCGTCGTCAGTCTGGGGTCGAGCACAGCGCGGCCGACCGTGAAATTGTAGATGCACTCCAGGCCGGGCGGCAGCCCCATGAGATTGTTGACCACGTCATCAAGGAAGCAACCGATGCCGGTGGCCTCGTACCCGAGCGCCGTGCAACCCAGGTACAACCACTGCCCGATCCAGCCGGCCTCGAAATGGACGTAGCGGTATCCTCGGTCGCCGTATAGATCGTAAGCCGTGTTGAAGTCGGCAATCATGCTTACGGCAAAGCAGCCGTCGGCGGCGATGTCCTGGAAGCAACTGGCATATTTGGCTGCATCTCTCTGGTCGGCGTAGACGAGCGGCACCAATTTCCGCTCGAGGCGGTCGAAGTAGTAAAGGCCCGGCTCCAGACCGTCGACTCGATGGATATACAAGTACAGGTGGATCAGGTGATGCCCCTTTTGACTATTAGAGGAAGGCGGATTGAACGGC
>DATNRD010000088.1:0-3580 GCA_036703665.1 Candidatus Obscuribacterales bacterium | reverse complement strand
CCAACCAGGACCCGCTCGCCGTCCTTCAGGCGGCGGCAAGCCTCCACAACCATCATCTCTGCGGAGCTGTAATCAGGCATGCACAAACGGTAACACAACCAGGGCCGCCGGACACCCTGCTGCAGGCGTCCGCGCGGATTGTTCAAAGAAATTTTATTGGCTGCCTGGCCGAATCTCTCAAAAGTTACATTGGCCGCTTCAGACAGTGGCCGCGGAAAGCCCGTATGTTATCTTGAACAGCAACAAAGACACGGATTGCCAGTATTGACGGCCGGCGCCGCTGGCTGCCCCTCATACCGAGATGACGCTATAGGGCCATGACACACAAAGCCGCTTATCTCTGGGGACCGCTCTCGACCTTTTCAGGGCCGCTGGCAGCACATCTTCTAACCAAGGGCTGGAATGTGCACATCGCCAGCAAGTCAGCGTTGCATCTCTTTTCGCTCGCCCCCCTGGATCTTAAGTCTTCGGCTCAGTACTCGCTGGAACGCGCCCTGGGCGGGCACGAAAAGCTGAAGACGTTCCAGGAGAGGCTCACTTTCCTGGAGGGCGGCGAACCGCTGAAAGGCACCACATACGATGCCTTGATTTTCTGCGGGCTGCCACCCAATTTCGACGAGCCGCGTGCTCCCCGGGCCCCGTGGGCGGCCGGCGAGCTGCTGTCGGTGGCGAGGATGCTCAAGGGAGTGCCGCTTTTCATAGTGTCCTCTCTCTGGGGAGGCATCCAGGCAGACGGCGTTGTCCCCGAAGAACTCGAGTTCGACCGGCGCAAACCCAAGAGTCACTGGGAAGGCGTGTGCCAGCAGTACGAGAGCCGGTTGTTGAAGGATCTGGCCCAGTACGAGTCCGCCTGGCACCTGGTGCGGCTGCCGGTTGTCTCCGGGTCGAGCCTGGACGGGCATACCTTGAATTTCTCCGGTCTTTTCGCCCTGTTGCGCGAACTAGCCAGGAGAAGCAACGGGGAGGGCGACAAGGGTGTTCTCCAACTCGGCTACAATCCCGACGCAACCCTCTGGTTCCTGCCAGTCGATGCTGCCGTACACCTGTTCTGGCGCATCCTCGAGGATGAAGGGCGTCCTCGCCTCTGCAACCTGGTGTCGACGCAGCAGACGCTCAATCGCGAGTGGCTGGCCAGCGCGGCAAGGGCACTGGGATTTTCAGAGATCGAGAGCGTGGAGACCGATTCTTTTTCGCTGCCTGGAACGCTGCGGCACATGCTCAAGGACAGCATGCTGGTCAAGACCAGGAACCTCTTCGAGGTGGCAGGGCGCTACCAGATTCAGCCGCCGCGCGTGGATCAGGCTTATTTCGAGCGCATGCTGAGCTTTGCTCAGGCCGAGAACTGGGGAAGCCATGCTCCTGCACCGGCGGTTGCACCCGAGTTCACCGACGAGGCTGTGCGAGAGTACTTCGAAAAGTTCCTGCCAGCCAAACTCAGCCCGGAGATTCTCAAGGGATTGACGCCCGGAGGCAAAGCAGCCGGCTTCGCCATCGAAGGAGACCCGGAAACCGTCTGGCTTCTCACATCCGTCGACGGGCGGCCTCACGTCGAGCCGTCTACTGCCACCGGAGCAAAGCCCCGCATGCGGCTCCTGGTCAGTCGCCAATCGCTCATGCGCCTGGCCACCGGCAGAACCTCGTTGCACCGGGAAATCTTGCTCAGGTCAGCCCGGATAGACGGGCCGCTCCTGGATGCCTTCAAATTCGCCAACGCCCTGGCTGCCTTCCTGAAAGAGCACCCATTCGTACCAACGATTAGCGGCTTGCCCGACCAGCCGCTGCCCACAGAGGTACCCACTTAGAGCCCCCGCGCCACCTTTCACTTGCGTGGAAGCGTCGGCGTGGGCGTGCGAACTGCATCGCGTGCGCCAACGACTACCTTGTGGCCGTCGCCTTTGAGGGCAGGCAACAGGTTTGCCATCTCTATGGCAGTGACGGCAGCATCGGCGCCCTTGTTGCCCGCCTTGGTGCCGGCCCTCTCGATGGCCTGCTCGATAGTGTCCGCCGTGATCACACCAAAGATAGTGGGAACTCCGGTCTCAACCGACACCTGGCCGATCCCTTTGGCGCACTGGCCGGCAACATAGTCGAAGTGTGGAGTGGCTCCCCGAATGACTGCGCCCAGACAGATCACGGCATCGTAACGGCCGCTTTCCGCCGCGCATTTTGCCACCAAGGGAATCTCATAGGCTCCCGGACACCAGACGATATCAATCGACTCCTCCTCCGCCCCGTGGCGCTGCAGCGAGTCGACGCAGGCATCCAGAAGACGGGCGGTGATGAATTCGTTGAAGCGGCTCACGACGATACAAAAGTTGAGCCCTGTCGCTACAAGCGGCGCCGATACGACGTTGACCATTGCGTGCTTCTTCTCCATATCGAGTTGTCTGTCAATGATTCCTTGGCCGGAACAAGCGATGGCATCAACCGCCGCGCCAGGCAGCGCTCTGTCCGGGCTGCCCGGGCAAAGCCGAGCCGGCAATCTTCGCCGCCTCGAGTCCCTCCAACCAGTGCCCCAGCTTTTCCTTTTTCGTAAGCAGGTAGCCGAGATTATGGCTGTTGCATGCCGCCGGCAGGCTGACGCGACCCGTGATTTTCAGCCCGTAGCCTTCCAGCCCGACAATCTTGCGCGGATTGTTGGTGATGATGCGCACGGAGGAAAGTCCCAGGTCGCACAGGATTTGCGCCCCCACGCCGTAGTCCCTGAGATCGGGCTTGAAACCGAGAGACTCATTGGCCTGCACCGTGTCTTGCCCGCCGTCCTGCAGAGCGTAGGCCTTGATTTTGTTCAGCAGTCCTATGCCGCGACCCTCCTGGCGCAAATAGACGAGCACGCCGTGCTCTTCGCCGGCGATCATGGCCATGGCAGCCTCCAGTTGCGGGCCGCAGTCGCAACGCAGGCTGGCAAAGACATCGCCGGTCAGGCATTCGCTGTGCACTCGTATGAGGACATCCTTCTTGCCTGCCACATCGCCTTTGACCAGCGCCAGATGCTCCCTGCCATCCAGGTTGTTGCGGTAGGCGTAGAGCGTGAAATCCCCGTAAGCCGACGGGAAAGATGCCACCGCCTCCCGCTCCACAAACCGCTCGCGAGCCAGGCGGTAGGCAATGAGCTGGGCGATGTTGATGAACTTCAAGCCGTGCCGGCTGGCAAAGGCGGACAACTCCGGCACGCGTGCCATGGTTCCGTCCGCGTTGATGATCTCGCATATGACCCCGGCAGCAGAGAAACCGGCCAGGCGGGCGAGATCGACGGCTGCTTCCGTGTGCCCGGCACGCTGCAGGACGCCGCCTGGCTTGGCGACAAGCGGGGCGATGTGTCCCGGCCTGCGGAGATCGCCGGGTTTGCACATGGGATCGACCGCCAGCCGGATGGTGGCAGCGCGATCGTAGGCGCTGATCCCTGTTGTGACACCAAATCTGGGGTCAGCATCAATGGTCACGGTAAAGGCGGTTCCCTGTGACTCAGTGTTACGCTCGACCATGGGATCGAGCTGGAGATGCTCAGCTCTTTCCTGATTCAACGCCAGGCAGACCCAACCGCGCGCCTGGCTGATCATGAAATTGATCATGGCGGGCG
>DATNRD010000087.1:0-5637 GCA_036703665.1 Candidatus Obscuribacterales bacterium | reverse complement strand
GACAATCCGCAAACTGCCATTCCCCGCATCGCCAAGGATGCGAAGCTGATGGCGGCAATCGAACAGCAGGTGCAGTCCATTCCAACACAGCATAAGCTGTGGCTTGGCGATGCGCGCAATATGCGATCCCTTCAGCCGGGCTCGGTTCACTTGGTGCTTACTTCGCCGCCGTACTGGACTCTCAAGGAGTATAGGGACACCCACGGCCAAATGGGGCACGTGGCAGACTACGACGAATTTCTTGACCAGCTTGACCTCGTGTGGAAACAATGCTTTGAGGCTCTTGCACCAGGCGGCCGTGTGATCTGTGTTGTTGGTGATGTTTGCCTATCGCGAAGGAAGAACGGGGGCCGCCATACTGTTGTTCCACTTCACTCGTCCATCCAGGAGCGATGTAGGAAGATTGGTTTCGACAACTTGGCGCCAATCATCTGGCACAAGATCGCTAATGCTGTATTCGAGGTTGATCGAGGTGGCGGCGGATTCCTCGGAAAGCCGTATGAGCCTAATGGGGTCATCAAGAACGACATCGAGTTTATTCTGATGGAGCGGAAACCAGGTGGCTACAGGACACCGGATTTGCCGACCAAGATTCTCAGCATCATTTCGGAAGAGAACCACCGCCAATGGTTTCAGCAGATATGGACTGGCCTTACTGGTGCGTCAACAAAGCACCATCCGGCCCCGTATCCTATTGAGCTTGCCGAGCGGTTGATCAGGATGTTCAGTTTCGTTGGTGACGTTGTACTTGATCCATTCCTGGGTACAGGCACGACCACTGTGGCGGCTGCTCGCTGGGGCAGAAACAGCATCGGTTATGAAATCGATGAACACTACTTTGAGCATGCTCGCCAGCGAATCTGCCAGGCTACGGCCAACTTGTTTAGCAAGGCGCAAGTAACTTTTGGAAAGGACTAGGTTAGTGCTGGAAGACCTGGAAGGCAGACACTCCGTGTACAGACGCAAGTTCAGACCGCTCGCTGCGTCCCACAGGTTCACACCGGAGTCATTCTGCAGATAAGTTCGTCCAGGGCCGGACCATTACGCACGGCAGCCTGAGCAGGGGCGTGCGGAAGGTAGCCAGGAGCTTAATGAGATCCGGCCTGCCGCTGGCTGTGCAAGAAATTGCCTGGGCATGCAGAACCTTAGGACTCCCGCCATATCCTGCGCGCAGACCCGCCCCAGAGGAATTCGCGGGTGCTGCTGGAGCCGTGCGGGCGTCGCATAACTGTGAAGGTGTGATCTCGGGCTGGGCTTGCTTGCGACGTCGCTGGGTCATATAATGTGACCATGGACATATAACCATGGTGGAATTAATGAAGAAGAGCGTCGAACGCATTCCTGCTGGCGAGTTCAAGACTAAGTGCCTTCAACTTATGGACGAAGTCCAGAAGCTGCGCAAGCAGATCGTCATCACGAAGCGAGGAAAACCTGTGGCAATGCTGGTTCCCTGCAACGAGGAGCCGTTCTCGCTCTTTGGTTGTATGAAAGGGTCGGTAAGGTCCTACGGGAACATTATCGATCCCATTGAAGATGAGTGGGAGTCCAATGCCTGACGTTCCGCCATTGGTTCTGGACACCCATGCGTGGATCTGGCTTGTCGACGGCAATCCTCAGCTGTCGGATGCAGCAAAAGAACAGATTGATGTCGCTGCTGTTGACGGCAAGGTGTTGGTACCAGCTATCTGTGTTTGGGAGGTAGCGAAGTTAGAAGGCAAGGGAAGACTCATCTTAGCCAGCCACTGTCGCACGTGGATCGATGAAGCACTTTCCCAGCCCGGGATCAGGCTGGTGCCGTTGACGGCTGAGATAGCTTTAGAAAGCTGCTTTTTACCAGGCAGCTTTCACCAGGATCCAGCCGACCGTTTTATTGTCGCCACTGCCCGCATCGAGAAGGCAAGGATTGTCTCGCGAGACACAAGGTTGCTGAAGTATGCGGAGCAAGGCTACGTGTCAGTGGTCTCCGCGTGACCACGTGTGTATTGATGCTCATTCTCATCGACCCGGCCGGTGATTCTCACCTATGCAGCCGTCTCGAAGCAGAAGCCCTCGAGCGCCTTCTTCGGTTAGCATGGAAGTTGACATACATACGAACGTATGTTACATTTGAGGCATTGGTTATTGTCGGTCCGACAGCTGCGGGGCTATGGAGGACAAGTCTATGGCCACAGCACCCAGAGCACGCAGAGAAGACCTGGAGTTGATACCTCTACACAATGGCGATCGGATGAACCGCCAGGAGTTTCACAACGCCTATTGCCAGATGCCCGAGAGGTACAGAGCCGAGCTCATAGGCGGGATTGTATTCGAGCCATCGCCTGTGGGGTATTCGCATGGTACCAACCATGCGAGCCTGAGCTGGCTCTTCAAAGCTTACGTCATGCGCACACCCGGGGTCGAAGTCGCGGATAATGCGTCTGTTTTCCTAAGTGAGGAGGACGAGGTGCAGCCCGACCTTTTCTTACGCACTACAGAGGCTTGCGGAGGTACGTCACACCTCACAGCGGACGATTACGTTGAGGGGGCGCCCGAACTGGTGGCAGAGGTAGCCAGCTCAAGCCGAGCCATCGACCTGCACTTGAAGAAAGAACGGTACGGTTTGGCGGGCGTTATCGAATACCTTGTCTTGTGTTTGAGGCCCAAACAAATCTATTGGTTTGACCTCAAGAGGCAAACCGAATTGAAGGCTGATGAAGAGGGTATTTTCCGGTCAGAGATCTTTCCCGGGTTGTGGATTCATGGCGAGGGCTTGCTCAAGTTAAACGACAGGCTTTCCGCCCAGACTCTCAATCGTGGCCTGCGCTCGGCGGAGCACAGAGACTTCGTCTCTCGATTGAGGCGCAAATGAAATTCACGACTTGAATATGTCCCATCCGGCGTGAAGATAACTTCCCTGTCCCTGGTCGTTTCCGATTTGTTTGATGTGTCAACGGCTTGATACGTTGCCCCTGGACGTGTGACGTACATACGTGAGCCACCGCATACGGTGCGATAAAACCACTGCCGCTTCGCTTCTTGTTCTGAACAAGGACTGATTTCGTCTATCAGTGCATATCAGATGTCCTGAGCCACATGCGATGGGGTACGCGATAAGCGCAACATTGCCATCACCGATCCAACCGGTGTGCGGCAAGACTTACTTGACCTGTAGACACTCGCACACAGTGCTTGCAGGCATGGTTACACGGCTGTATACCATCGTGCCACCACACTCTTTGACGACCCATCCGCCGCCAAAGGCGATCAGTTAATTTCGCGGAAAGCTTCGCAGCTCAGGATGCTGGCTTGTCCATGCAGTTGACTGAACATGTTCTCCGAGCGTAGGGCGTACTACCCGGATGTGTACCGGATCACAATTCCTTGAGTCCCAGGGCGATTACACCTCGCAAGGCATCTGCGAACTCAGAAAAGCTGGCGAAGCCAGGATCTCGACCAATCTTGTTGTCTGGCGTTAGTCTAAGGCGCATTGCCTTCAACAGCGTTTGCTCGGCGGCAGGAGACAGGTCGGGCCTGATGTGCGATGGGCGTCCCGCCTGCAATAGGGGCATCAAGAAGTGTTGCCCCACCACTTGAGCCGCTCTTACCCATTGAATTAGATCTTCTGCCAGGCCGTTCAGCGGAATCTCATCGAGTGAAGAGGAACCGTCCAGGGGATGCCGTTTGCAAGCAATCTCCCAGAGCATTATCCCGACGGCAAACATATCGTCAGGAGTCAGCAATGGGTAATAGGCGGGAGTAGTGACAATACAGTAACCATAGTTTCCCTCCTGGCAATCCAGCGGACCGAAGTGCCCCGGGTCGAGCAGTTTGATTCCGCCTTCGCTATCAACCATGATGTTCTCAGGCTTGATGTCTCCATGGTAATCGAACTTCGGGTTCTGCGATAAGCGATCCAGAGCCTCCAGGAGCTTCACGAACACTGATATCGGGACTGGCTGGCGCTGGGCTAGCTCCTTAAGCGTCTGTCCGTGCAGATACCCCATCTTCAGGTAGCACTCGGAATTTCGCAGGTCGAATGACTCTACTGAAACGAATGCCGGGTCAGCGAGTGCCTGCAGCTTGTGAGCTTGCGCTGCCAACAACTGCTGGGGATCCGGATGAACGCCAGTAATGCTGCCAGTAGTAAACACGATCCCCGTTGTCTGCGCGCCCTTTGGGGTTTTTACCCTACCAGAAAGCTCAAGCGGCTTGGCAATCTTGAAGGCCAGCACGGAGCCATCATCAGTGCGAATGCCCCTTAGTACCCACGAGTAAGGGCCATCGCAGAGCAACTCATCCAGGCAATAACCATCCAGCAGCATGCCTATCCACTCTGTTTCTTCCTGCCACACCTTCTGTGCGTCTCGCTCAACGCTGGATAAGTCGCCCAGCTCATCTGATGAGGTGTCATCTTCTATCTCCTCAAAGGGCCAGTCACCGGAAAGATGTTGTGCCGGTGCTTCTTGGAATAGCGAGCCAAAGAGTTCTTTGGCAGTGGAGCGGAGCTCTTGCCAGGAGTCGGCGGCAGTCTGATCGTGTCGAGAAGCGACCGCGGCTCTCAATTTGTCCAGAGCAGCGGCAAACTCAGAATCTTCGAGAGCGGTCAGCGTGTGTCCCTCGGCCACCCTCAGCAGAGTTTGCGGTGGGTCCATCAAATCCGGGTCCCACCAGCTACCCGGAGCCTGAATGAGGACGTAGCTGCCGTCGGGCACAATCAGCCCCAGAAGGTAATCCTGCTCGATGCCTTGATTCGAGTGCACAAGCGACAGGTACATCTGCTGACCGTCTGACCACACTCTAGAGAGCGTTAACGGCTTGCTCGAGTCCAGGCGTCCCCAGGGCGTACGCATGGTTGCGGACAGATTCGAGCTAATCGCTGGTTCGTTTGCGAATTCCAGGTTTTGCATGACTTCAGGTACCTGCTCTCTTTTCTTTATCGTCCATTTAGTCTCGGGACCACTCGCAACATTCTCATTTTCGGAGTCCAAATGATGGCTGCAGCATTTTACGCTCCTTCCGATCGACTTGTAGCCAGCTCCGGCAGCGGGCCGAAAGCTGCTTCCACCTCCGAAATCGCCACCCTTTTCCGCTTTAGAGCGTCGTCTTTGACAGCTTGAACAAGGCCGTGAAATTCCTCTTGTGTGAGTGTTTGAATTTGCTGGGCATCGACAACTCGAACAAGGTTCTGCTCGGGCGGTTCACCGTCCTCGAGCCAGCCGGGCTCAAGCTCGATCACAGCGAGTCTTTCGCCGTTCACGGTGGCTAACCAGGCGACTCGGTAGTTGGCTTCTCTGTCGTAGATGGGGTGCGAGATTTGAATCCACGGCACGCCTCCAGCCCGCCATTGTTTGTTGATCCTCACCAGTGAGCCCTCTGCGACCGGACTCAGTGGCACGGCTCCAACAACCCAGGTGAGACCGGTGCTGAACCTGTTCGATGCAGTGATTGCATTGAAGTCTGTCATCTCACCCTCCTATTTGCGGGTTGCGCCGGTATTGGTAACGAATAGCTTGCCGTTTCTGGAATAAGCAAGCATCATCGGGGGCTTCAGGCCCATCCGGGCAGACAGGTCTGTGAGCTGTTCAGGCGTCAGCCTTTCCCCGGGCGCCTCCATCAGCGGTGCCAGCACGGCGGGATCTACGCCGAAGTGGTTGTAGA
>DATNRD010000086.1:0-2222 GCA_036703665.1 Candidatus Obscuribacterales bacterium | reverse complement strand
ACGCACGAGTTTACGACCGTGCCCGGCGTCATCGAGGACGTAATCGACATCATGCTCAACCTGAAGGGCCTGGTCGTTAAGTCCTACAGCAACGATCCTCAATACCTGCACCTCGATGTGGATCGGCCCGGTCCGGTGACCGGCAGGGATATCCACTGCCCGGCCGATGTCACCATCATCAACCAGGACTGGCAGCTTTGCACGGTTGCCGAGGGCGGGCGCATACGCGCGGAGATCACGGTCGAGCGCGGTAGCGGCTACGTGCCTGCCGATTCGCACAGCCACTACAAGCAGGCGATCGACGTCCTGCCGATCGATGCGGTGTTCATGCCGATCCGCCGTGTCAGCTACAACGTAGAGCCCACGCGCGTCGGCGAGTCGACGGACTTCGACAAGCTGACCATGGAAATCTGGTCGAACGGATCGGTCGACGCCACAGAAGCAATAAGCCAGGCCGCCCGCCAGATAATCGAGCACCTGGTGCCGATTGCGGAGCTTTCCGGCAAGCCGATGGTGCCGGCAGCCACCATTCCCACGCAGGCCGAGGGCAAGCACACCTCGATTTCGATCGAGGAGCTGGAGCTGTCGGTGCGCGCCTACAACTGCTTGAAGCGCGCCAACATCAACTCGCTGGGCGAGCTGTTGAAGCTCTCCTACGACGATCTGATGAACATCAAGAACTTCGGCAAGAAGTCAGCCGATGAGGTGATCGAGCGCCTGCGCCAGTTCGGGCTGACACTGGCAGACACACCCAAGGACAAGTAAGGCAGGGCGCTCCGGCGCCCGGATGAGGAAGGACCACAACCATGCGTCACCGTGTACCAGGCAACAGGCTGAGCCGACCTTACGATCAGAGGAGAGCCGTGTTGAGAGCGCTCGCCACTGAGCTGCTTCGCCATGACGAGATCGTCACCACGCTGGCCAAGGCAAAAGCGGTACGCAGCCAGGCCGAGAAGATGATCACGCTGGCCAAGCGCGGTTATCTGCCTAACTACGAGGAGCTGAAGAAAAAAGCCAGGGACGGCGACGCAGGGGCGCAAAAGGAGATTGCCCGCTCCGTGCACCTGCGCCGCAAGGTTGCTGCCTTCGTCTATGACAACGACGTCGTCAAGAAGGTCTTCGACACGACGGCGCCTCGCTACCTGGAGCGCAAGGGCGGCTACACTCGCATCATCAGAGCCGGCTTCCGCCGCGGCGACGCCACCCCCATGGCGATAATTCAGCTGGTTTGAGAATTGCCCTTTTAATCGAGTACGACGGCAGGGACTTCTGCGGCTGCCAGTACCAGGTCGGCGTAAGGACCGTGCAGGCCGACCTGGAGTCGGCTCTGGCGGCGCTGGCAAGGCAGCCTGTGACCGTAATCTTCAGCGGGCGCACCGACACCGGCGTGCATGCCCGGGGACAGGTCGCCCATTTCGATTGGCCTCACGATTCCATCGATCTCTGGCGGCTTTGCTGGAGCCTGAACGGCATTCTCAAGCCGGATGTTTCGGTCAAAGACGCGCAGCTGGTGCCGGATTCCTTTCATGCGCGCTACAGCGCCGTGTCGCGCCAGTATGTCTATCGCATCCTCAACCGCCCGCAGCGATCGGCTCTTCTGCGCCACACGCATTACTTCGTTCCCCACAGGCTGGCTCTCGAAGCCATGTCTGCGGCGGCCGGCCATCTTCTTGGCCAACACGATTTCAGCGCCTTCAAGTCGAGCAATTCCGATAGAGTGTCGTCCGTCTGCCGGGTTTCGCGCGCCGAATTATTGAATTTAGGTGAAGGTGAGCTTGAATTCTGGGTGGCCTCGGATCACTTCGTGTACAATATGGTGCGAATAACTGTCGGGACGCTCATTCAGATAGGCCTCGGCAAGATCCGACCCGAGGCCGTCAAAGAGGCGCTTGCTGGAAAGAGCCGCAGCCTGGCAGGTCCGACCGCGCCCCCCTGGGGATTGTGTCTGGATTCCGTAACTTACCCGGATGCATACGATCTGTTCGCTGGAAGGACGCTATCGCAAACTGAAGAGGAAACTGGCGGGAGAATCAGCTCGTGAAAACTTATTCCGCGAAGCCGCACGAAATTGAGCAGCAGTGGTACCTGGTCGATGCCGACGGGCAGACGCTGGGGCGGCTGGCCACCCAGATTGCCAACATCCTGCGCGGCAAGAACAAGCCGGAATTCACACCGCACGTGGACTGCGGCGATTTCGTGGTGGTGGTAAACGCAGAGAAAGT
>DATNRD010000085.1:0-3808 GCA_036703665.1 Candidatus Obscuribacterales bacterium | reverse complement strand
GGCGGCGGCACCGCCGCCAAGCCATCACCGGCGGTGCCCAAAATGTGATGTGACCATGCCGGTGCACGCAAAGTTTTGCGGCACCTGCGGTCAGGTGTTGAGTTGATCAGGGCCTCAGCTGCTTGACTATTTGCAGGATTTCGTGTTCATCCGGAAATCGCCCGAGCTTCTTCTTGGAGAAGATCAGCTTGCCCTTGTATTCGATCTCGAATACGCCGCCGGATCCCTCGATAAGCTCCGAGTCCTGACCCAAACTTTCCTTCAATTCGGCTGCCAAACTGACAGCCCGCGGCTTGTAGTTTCAAACGCCGCAGTAGGTAATTCTCAAAGCGCTTTCGTTCAGTTTCATCTCTTCCGCTCACCACTTCACGAGTACGAACGGGCTCTGCCCTGGCAACACATTCAGGTTACAACACATCCCGGGACTTAGCACGCGGCGTGAGCTTACGAAGGCTTCGTAATTGCCCCATTGAAGGCGCCGCGCTGAACTCTTAATCTTTGCCAAGGTGCTGACGGGGATCGGACACCGGACCGAATACAGATGTGAGGGGCGAACATATGGCTATTGAACGCTTTGAGAGCAACACCGGACTGCAGGCTGACCAGGCAGTTTCTGCCGCACTATTCTCTGAATATGCGCAGCTGACCGCCCAGGATCGGAATCTCAAGCACAATAGAGAGGTGGCGAAATTAGCCGAAGGTCAGGATGGAGCCAAACCAGGCACCGACCTCAGCAAGACGACCCCTGCCGAAAGCGCCGCCAAAGCGTTTGAGACATTCGCCAGCACGGGCAAGTTAACGCCCGAGCTCAAAAAGCAGTTCGAGGACGCCATCGCCGGCGCCGACAAGGGACCATCTCCCAAGATTCCCGCCCTGGAGAAGCAGGTTGCCGATTTGCAGAAGGAATTTGAGCGGGTCTACCCGCAGGCCACTCGCGATGAAGTAAAGAAGCTGGACAAAGAAATAGAAGACTCCTTCAAAAAGCTCCCGCAGGACAAGCAGGAGGAGTTCGCAATGCTCCTGCAATTCCGCGGCCTGGTCTCCGATGCAGACCGGCAAAAGATTGACGAGCGCCTGAAGCAGATAGCTCCGGACATTGTAGATAAGATCAACAAGATCGAGCAGCTCCAGGCGCCGGCTGCCGCCGTTGTCGAAAAGCTGCAAGAGGCGAGCGAGGCGCTGGCTCTGGAGAAGAATCAGGACTCGATTACGCGCCTTTTGTACGGAATCGCGCTTTTGCAATCAGGCGACCGCGACGGCGCCAAGAAGCAGATTGCCGATGCGGCCACCAAGAACCCCTCGCTGCTCGACAGCGCAGACTTCGTCCAGCTCGCTCGAGAGCTCGGCATCGACGTGGACAGCTTGAAAAAGTCCGCGCCTAAAAAGTAATCGTATTCGGCGAGCCGAACCAGCCCCACGATTACATCGTGCAATTCGACCGGTGCCATAGGAAGAGCGTTACGCTGAGCGCACCGTTTGCACCGGCGCTAGGGAGGCGCGCCCTGAGCTGAGGCTAGCGCCAGCACGAAGCCTCCTTGCCTACGACAATCAGCCAGCCTTGGCCATGGGCGACAGCTGCGCGGCCCTGGTGACGTGCCTGCGGTTGAAGGCGCGCATCACAGCGTCGTGCAGCTCGCCGAGAGTCCTGTCGGGACCGAGCTGACCTTCGGACTCGGAGTTGAGCACACCCTCGAGGCCTTCGGCATCGCCGTGATAGAGCAGGATGACCGCCGGCGGACTCTGTGTCGACTTGACCTCGCGCAAGACCGGAATGTCTTCGGGCCCCGGTGTCTCTATGTTGAGCAGCACGACATCTGGCTCCAGCTCCGCAATTTGCTCTTGCAAGTTGCCGGTGTTGATGGTTGTGCCGAGCACATCGAACTCGGGGAACTGGTCGAGCCACAGCATCAGCGTGATCAGGCTAACGCAGTCGTACTCAACAATGAAAATCTTGATTCGCTGGTTCATATCGTCTTGCTCCGTTCTCAAGATTGCCATCTGAGTTGCCTGCTCCCGGCCGCTGAGACCGATTGCGTGGTGATGCCGTTTTTCCGACCGTCCCCGCAAAGCTAAAGGGATGATTAATACCAGACAGAGTGTATTACTTTGGCGACCAAATGTGAATCCAGGGGATTTCCATAGCACATATCGTGTACACCACGAAGATGCCCATGGCACATAGGGTTTCGCTTTGTCAAGCGCCCCAAAGACAAAGAAAACTTAATTTGCCGGCCGCTCCTGCACCCCTGAGCCTTTGCGGTTAGTTAGCAAACTTCACGCTTGCGACCGGCTAGAAGAGCACCGATCGAATGCCACATTCATAGTCAGACGGTCGCCAGGGACTCCGAGGCCGCAGCGGCACCGACCGGCGCTGCCGGCTCGCTTACATCCAGCCAGGCAAGGGAATCACGCTGCCGGCACAGACGCTTGCCATACGTTTCATCGTTC
The DNA here is from genome assembly GCA_036703665.1 of Candidatus Obscuribacterales bacterium. Lineage (GTDB taxonomy): Bacteria > Cyanobacteriota > Vampirovibrionia > Obscuribacterales > Obscuribacteraceae > DATNRD01. Next base: position 1,360 of record DATNRD010000085.1, on the reverse strand, counting down.
ACATTCGGATAATCGCTGCGAAAATGCGCGCCGCGCGACTCGCGTCGCTCCAGGGCGGACCTGGCTATGAGCTGCCCGACCAGGAGCATGCTGGACGCCTCTACGATGGACCTTGTTTGCGGCAAGGCGCGCACGCAGGAGACCTCCAGGCTGTCGAGCAGCCGCCGGAGACCCATCTCGTTGCGGCTTAAGCCGGCCTCACGGAACATCATTTGGTTGAACGCCAACAGGTCCGACGGTATCGCCAGCGGTGCCGGACAGGGCAGGGCGCAGGTCCTTACGGTAGCGTCTTGTTCGGCTGACGCCAGGTGCCCGGCAAGGCGCATGGCCATCACGCCGGCCTCGAGCAGAGAATTGCTGGCCAGGCGGTTGGCCCCGTGCAGTCCGGTCGAGGCACACTCTCCTATGGCATACAACCCGGGCACAGTTGTCCGCCCGTATTCATCGGTCCAGACACCGCCCATAAAATAGTGGGCTGCAGGCGAAACGGGCACAGGCTCGCTGAGCGGGTCGATGCCATACTGCCGGCATCGTTCCACAATATTGGGGAAGCGCTTTTGCAGGGCGAAGGATCCGATCGGTCGCAAATCTAGCCAGACGCAGGGAGTCTCTTGCTCGTCCATAACCGTCACCATGGCTCTTGCCACCACGTCGCGCGTAGCCAGCTCGCCCTCCGGATGGAATCGATGGGCAAAACGCTGTCCGCGCGCATCGACGAGCACAGCACCGGCTCCGCGAACCGCCTCCGACACAAGGAATGCAGGGCAGCCGGGTTTGTAGAGCGCCGTAGGGTGGAACTGCACGAACTCTAGATCCGCCAGACGCGCTCCGGCACGATAAGCCAGAGCCAGCCCGTCGCCGGTGGCCACGTCCGGGTTGGTCGTGCGAGCAAAAACCCGGCCGGCTCCGCCGGTTGCCAGCACGACGCGTCCGGCCCAGACAGCAGTGGGCTTGCCCTGGAACAGCACCAGCGCTCCCAGGCAGCGGTCGGCGCCGACAAGCAGCTCCACGGCAACCGTGTGCTTAAGGGCCAGAACGTTCTGGCAGCGACTGAGCCGCGCCAGCAGCGCTTCCGTAATGGCCCTCCCGGTTACGTCCTTGCTGTGAAGAACGCGCGCCTGAGCATGTCCTCCTTCACGTGCCAGTTCAAGCACCCCGGACAGCGACACGTCGAATCGCACTCCCAGCTCACGGAGCTGCCGTATGAGCGACGGACCCTCCTCGATTATTCGCCGTGCCACGCGCTCGTCAACCAGACCGGCGCCTGCTGCTACGGTGTCCTTCAGGTGGCTTTCAATCGAATCCGACGCGGAGGCCGGAAGCACGGCGGCCACGCCGCCTTGCGCCTGACTGGTATTGG
>DATNRD010000084.1:0-7551 GCA_036703665.1 Candidatus Obscuribacterales bacterium | reverse complement strand
AATGGTTTATCCGATATCGGATAATCGACCCGAGCCGTAAGGAACCGGCTGAGCCACACCGCCCTTGCTGGGCAAACCGCGCTTGTGTGAGCGGCAAGCCAGGACCGATGAAAAAGAGAAGCGCACAAGATCACTCTTTTGGTGTAAGCGAATGCGCTTGACAATGAAGGCGTACTGGATTATAGTCTACTCACCCTGAGAAGGGGTGTGCAACACTTACCAGTTCCAGCGTTTTCTTTTGATGTCCCTCAGTCCTGCCCGATCTCCATCGGGTGGCGACCGATTTACTAATCATCTGGTATCCCGCATGAATCTCCAATCCAGCCAGTGGACAGTAGCCGTCGATGCCCGGATGCCGGCCGGCGTGCCGCTTGATAAGAAGGTCGAAGCGGACGGAAGAGTTACCTACCGCTGCTACGCCATTGATACTACATCCGGTATCAGCACCGAAACCGTATACGACGAGCAGTGCCGCCCGGTAAGAATCCTCAAGCGCTCCACGACCGGCAGCCAGGCCGAGGTGCACCTCGATCCTGAAACAGGCAGGCGGCGCCGCTTGAGCGAGGTGTCGAAAGCACCGGACGGCAGCACAGTCAGCCGTGAGGTAGCTTACCTGGATGATGACCGCCAGAGCGAAATAGTCACGATACTCACAGCCAGAGGACTGCTCGGCAAGCTCATCGAACGGCATCACACTGGCCCCCGGACGACCTATCAAGGCGAGACGACCTATGACAGCGAAGGCAACCCGAGCCAGAGTATAAATCAGCACATGCAGCCGGGCTCAGGGGCCCTGGTGCATCGCGAGCAGATTTACTGGGTGCGGGAGGGACAGCGCGCCATGACAGAGCACTTCCACTTCAACGAAGTGGGAATGCTCACGCGTTACGTGAAGGTGCTTCATTACCTGCACGCCGGGCCGTTTTCGGAAGAAACGCAGGACTTCCATCCGGAGCGCGGGCACCTCGTGCGCAGAGAGCTCGTGGCCTACAGCCCGGACGGTTTTCAGACGTGTCTGGATGTGCTCTTTTATGCTGAGGACGGCAGCGTGGCGGAGCGTAAGTCTACCTTCTTCGATTGTCTCGGGCGCCCGATCGCCATTCGGGCAGCCGGAAGAGAAATCGGCAACAGCCTCTGGCCTTGACGGCTGCCGCCGCGCTCTTCTGGGGGAGGAAAACTTTACCCGGCCCTCCGGCTATCCGTAAGGGCCAGCGGTGCATTCAGTCGGCCGGGCACCCCATAGAATACGCCGCCGGACCTCACCAGCGTGGTCAAGACAGTCAGCTTGCCGGAGTCGTGGTTAGCTCGTTTCGACTCCGCGGGTTTGACTGCGACCGGCCTAACCGGTTCGTGCCAATCCAGACACCCTGTCAGACCGAAATCATCTATCATCTTTTCATTCACCTCTAGTAAGAGTTGCAGTCGCGCCATGCGCTAGCGTTCAACATGCCTGTAGGTTACTTAACTATCGTCACACTACGGTGTCAAAAGTGTGTCAAATTTGTGACAGGGGTTTTGCCCAGAGCGTAACCGTCATCCTGGTGCCGCGCCCGAGCTCGCTTACGCATTCGATCGTGCCGCGGTGAGCCTCGACGATCTGCCGGCATACGAAAAGCCCGAGCCCAGCAGGGCGATCGCCATGCGCGTGTCCCGCCAGCGCGGGGCGCTTGAAGAGCAGCGACTGAGCATGCGGCGGCATGCCGCAGCCGTTGTCCTCCACCGCCACACAGACTTTATCTTTCAGGCGACTCAAAGTCACGCTAACACTGCCACCGGAAGGCGTGAAATTGAGCGCGTTGTCCAGCAAATTCCGCAGAAGGCAGCGGATCGACACAGGATCGGCCAGGATCTTGACGGGACGCTGCGGCAGCAAGGACCGCAGCTCGAGTGCTCGCTCGGCAGCCACAACGGCGGCGTCGGCCAGGCACGACTCAATGAGCTGCCGCAGGTCAACCGGCTCAAAGTGCAGCCGTTGACCCTTGCCTTTATATCGGGAGACCTCCATGAGGTTCTGAAGCTGGGACATAAGCGCCTTGTGACTGCTTCGCAGCCGGCGGACCAGCTGCGTCTGGTCGGCGCTGAGCGACCCCAGTTGGAGTTTGTCGCCGGCCAGCGCGCCGAGAAGACGGTCGGCTCCCATGACCGGGTCCATCAAGTCCTGTGTGAGGCTCACCATCAGCTCCTCGCGTTGCTTCAGCGCCGACAGCTCACGCGATTGCTGCTCGACGAGCTTCCGGTCGGTCACATCAAGGCATACCCCGGCGATACGCACCGCCTTGCCGGACATGTTGCAGAAAACCCTGCTTCTGGCAGCCAGGTGATGGATGCTACCGTCTCTCCAGATAACGCGGAATTCGGGGCTGTATTCGGCCTGGCCGGAAAGCGCTGCCTCGAGCGTCTTCTCCACGGCGGCCCTGTCCTGGGGGTGAACCAGTGCCAGAAACGCCTGACTTGTTCCGGCAAAACTGCCGGGTGCCAGGCCGAACATGCGGTGAAGGTTTTCATCCCAGACAACCTTGTCGGCAACGATATCCCAGTCCCATGTCCCCGTGCGCGACGCCTCCAGCGCCAGCTTCAGTCGCTCCTGGCTCTCCTTCAGCTCGGCTTCTGCCGCCAGCCGCTGCGTGATATCAATGGCGGTACCGCCCAGAAGAATACGCCCGCTCGAGTCCCTGATCGGAAACTTGTTGACAAGACTGTGTATGACGCCCTGGGACTGAGGCACGCTCTCGATCACCTCGAGCGGCTTGCCGGTCATCCTCACCAGGCGGTCGTTGTCCGTGAACTGGCGGGCTACGCTGTGGGGAAGCCATTCGAAGTCGGTTTTGCCGAGAATCTCCTCCCTGGTTCTGTGGAAGAACTTGAGAAAGTTGTCGCTGACATACACATAGCGTCCCTGGTCGTCCTTGACGAAAGCCAGTCCAGGGTGGTGGTTCAAGAAATCATCCAGCAACTGTCGCGTGTCCTGAAGCTGTCTTTTTGTGGCGGCAACCTCAGTCTGCGACTTGCGCAGCTCCTCCTGAAGCTGGCTGAGCGCGGGTAGCGGCGCAGCCGGCAAAACCGGCATCGGCGCCCGCCCGTCTTCAGCCGGCAGCAACATGGCTGAAAGCGCCGGTTCGTCGGCAAGTAGTTGCGAAAGATGGCTCATGATGCGCGCATCGTCGGCATAAGATATCTCGGGATGCGTTTCCACCCAGAAGTGATAAGCCTTCAGATAAGCCAGAAGCGCGACGAGATGGCCATAAAGATGTTCGCCGAGTAGCTCGCGAAGCTTCTGGCAGAGTTGCAGGCTGTGTCCTGAGCCCAAAAAAACAAAGACGGCACACTGGAAAACGGCATCCTCGATTTGGCGATCCCGCGGCCACACGCCGGCCTGCGCCGATACACCGGAGAGCGCTGCCGCCGTCGCCTCCACGTCTACTACCGCCAGCGATTGTGGGATCTGCAAGACAGCGAGAATTTCAGCGGCCGGCACGCCCATCTCCCTGAGGCCGCATGCATGAACAGCCGTGCAATAAGGCACGCGTCGATAACAGGACAGACAAGCAAAGAGCCTTTCCTTGAACAGTCCGGGAATCGGGTTGTCCACGTAACTGGAGAGCGTATGCCGACCAAGCTCCTGCAGCTGCTCCGGGTACGGCAGGGCAGGCAGAAGGAAGGCTGGGAAGTAGCCCAGCCGCTCCTCCAAAATCGCCTTGAGCTCCTCGCTGGACCCCATGCCACCGCTCCTGCCAGCCAGGGACCATCCAATCGGCCACGCCTCGCTCCCTCTTCTCCAATACCACAGCCTCAGCGCCGCGAAACTGACGCGCAGACACCCTTGCTCACTGCAGCCAGATAAATGCATGGTTGAGCGCTGAAATCTAGCCATTGCGGGGTTAATGTCCAGCACTTGCTCACTTCGTATATAACCGGGCAACCTCCATGCAACAGTCAACCAACGCCCGCTGAGGGCTTCTGTCCGTTCGCTTATTTGGCCATGACTGATGTTAGACCACTAGATAAAGAGAATGATGCCGGTGAGTCGCTGCCCACCAATGAAGGCATTCGCTCTTTCCTTGAATCGCTGGTACAGGAAAGGAGCGAGGTAGACGAACGAATTCTCGACCGGAGGGTGCCGGCCGGGAGAAGCCTATACACAGACCCCAACGAGCAACTGGGTCTGGCCCAGCTCTACCGCGAGGAAATGCAGCTCCTGTCCCTGCGCGATCCCTCAGAGAAAATCACGGTCATAGACGCCGACGGCCGATCGAGGCAGACAACCGTGGGCCAGCGCTTGCAAGAGCTGCCCAAGCTGGTGATAGTGCAGTTTGAGCGAAGTTTGGCGACGGCGGATGCGCTCGATCAAGTACGCGCAATCGAGCTGCTCACCAGGGTGGACCGAGAGATCCAGCAACGCGTCAAAGAGCTGGATGCAGTCCGGCAGGCAGGAGACATCTTCGCCGGCGGCAGGCCCGCTGCTCAGCGCCAAGCGCTGACCAACCCTCTGGATCGCTTTTCGCTGGCTGAGCTGCAACTCTTACGACTCAAGTTGACGCAAGTCATCGAGGCACCGGTTGCCGCACGCACTATGTTTGCTGCGCACCTGGCAGAACACGGCGATCTCGACCGAGCCAAGGAACTGGCCGATACATCCAGTCTGCTGGGAGGGGGCAAGGACTACTACCTGAGCCAGCTCCGGGCCGACATCGACCATCGCTTAAGGAGAAGAGAGCTGGCAGGCGGGCAGGATCCACTCGAGATGGCCAGGCTGGCCATGCGGTCTTACCGCTATGGAGGGCGCGATACCCACTTACAGTTATCTCAAGCTCAGAGTAAGGCCGACGCCATCGACCCCGAAAAGTTGAGAAGGTCAATCCGGCAAATCGATGCCGAGCTGGCTGCAGCGTCCACCTCGGAGGGCAGGAGGCAGGAGCTCAGCCGGGACAAACTGTGCCTGGAGGAGCTTCTTGTCGCAGGCGCTTCCGTCCGCATGACCAGGGTAGAGTTTGCTCTGGCCAACAAGCATTTTCATGAAGCAACCTACATTCTCAGAGAAGCAGGCACACGGGACAGGGAGTTCGTAGCAGAAAATGCCGGGCGCTACCTTGATGCACTCATGATTGCCAACTCGCAAGGCAGGACAAACTCTGTTTTCCAGTTCCACAACCACCTGGTCAACTTCCAGAGGCATCTTAGCCCCAGCGCCTTCGATGCAGCCGCGGCCGAGCGTGAGCTCAAGCATGCAGAGAAGGCTGCCTCCGAGCTGCCGATGGAATCGATCAAGGAGCTCAGGAAGACGGAAGCCGACAAACTAAAAGCCCTTGAGCAGAGCCTGAAAACGGAAATTGATCCGGCCAGGCTCGAGGCCCTGACCAAATCTATTGCCGAAGCACATACGTCGCTTGAAGGACTTGAGATGCTCGAGCACAGCCCGGCGTACGTGCGCATGATGGCCGGTGTCTATGAGCTGGCAAACAGGAGGCACGACGCGGCGCTCAACATCTTCGCCGAGGTCGAGAAGATGGATGCGGACTTCGCGCAGCAGAAGAAAGACCAGCTGTCCAAGCTCAAGGAAGTAGCCATGCAACCGGTGACATTGCCGAAAGAGCGCTCCTGGTTCAAGTCACTGATGACGGATCTTCTCTGCTCTGCCGCTGCCATTGCTGCCGGCGCCGCGGTAGTCATCACCACCGGCTGGTCGGGACCGGCAGCCCTGGCAGCCGGAGCAGCCACCGGTACCGTCGTCAGGTCGGGACTGAAATATGCTATCGAGGGCGAAATTCAATGGTACGACCCGCTCATAGGCGGTTTCGATGGCATGACCGGTGGTGCCGGAGCGCTCGTGCGTCGCGCTGCGCTCAATGGTCTTAGCAACTCCGCCAGGACTCTGACGGCTGCTGAGCGGGCGCTTGTCGCCACCGGCGCTGACTCGGCTGGTCTGGCAACACTGACCGGAACGGAAAGAGTGGTAACGGCTCACACTCTGGCCAAGCAGGGACTGAAAAGCATGGCGGCAGAGCTGCCCTGGTCCACCAGGCTAGCAAGCCACGTTCCGCTGGTGAGCTTAGGCAACGCTGAATACCGCGCAGCCCTGAGCGCCTACAGCTCGCTGGCCGGCAGGATGGCCTGGAATCGTTTATACGCCAACCTGGCCGGCAGCGCCACCACTGCCGTCTTGTTCCGGGGCAGGCTCACGGCCGAGAAGGCGCTGGAGGGTCGATACGACAACGCCTGGCAGGCCTTTTCCGATTATGCCGGAGACGTGTTCTTAGACACTGCCACCGCAGGCGCAGTCAGCACCTTCTCTCCGTTCCGCCTGGGGTCGGACCTGAGGAATTTCGTGCCGGTGCTTTATCCAGCCCGGACCATGCTCTACGACGTGCCGTTGCAACGAGAAAATCTCGACCGCATAGAGGCGATGCTGGCTGACTTGCAGGAGCCGCATTCGGACAAGAAGGTCAGGGAGTGGTATTTCAAGTTGCCCGGACCGAAAGTCGATCCGGTCCCCAGGCGCTAGCCGGGAGGATGATCATGCCATCGCAGTCGACTACCGCCGATCGTGATCTGGAGGCTATCCTCGAGCTTGGCAAGAAGATAGCGGGATACGCCGACAGCCTGGTTGAGGAAGCACTGGCCCTTGCCTGGACAGTATCGGAGGCTGCGCGCCAGGCCTTGCGTCCTGCAATCACGCGCCAGGAAGGGCGCATAGTCAAAATAGACTATCCGCTCAACCGCGGGAGCATGGAATTCGCTTACGACGCGCACGGAATCACAAAGGTTACGCGCAACGGACAACCACTTCTGGAGCGCCTTTCCGATCCGGCTGGCAACGGGGAGAGCGGCTGGCGCGTGACGGCAGGAGAAGCGTACCGGGGGATTCTCTCTCTGGACAACGATGGCAATCTGAAGTTTGCCGTCGCAAATGGCGACCTGTATATATTCAAGGCGGATGGAACACGCACGATTCGCAAGTCTGCACAGGGCGACGGCCTGGACAGGGCCGCCGCCGAGGCCCAAGCACGACTGCACGCCAAGCCGCGCACCCTGCACGACCTCCGGCCCTGGTTTGATGATGCCATAAAGCAGTTCGATGAAGACGGCAACAAAAAACTCTCCTGGCGAGAAATCGAATCAGCAATAGTGTTCACCGGTTCGCAGGGCAAGGATTCAGACATAGCAGTGACCATGTTGGCGGGGTTCGAGGTCGTTGCCAATCTGGGTGAGGCTGACAACGAGCTGAGCGCTACGGATTTGAGCAAGATCGACCCGTCTAAGGTCGCTGACAATCGCGGGTTGGAGGCTGCTTTGCAGCGGATGCTCGAGAAGATGCAGAAACGCGTCCAGACACTTAACACCAGGCTGTTCGGCGAGTTCAGCCGACCGTCTGACGCCATCAAGCCTGAAGCTGTTGCTCAAGGTCAGATTGGCGACTGCTGGTTGATGGGCTCGATTGCCGCCGTGGCTGACACGATGCCGCATCTGATCGAGAAGATGATCAAGGAAAATCCAGATGGCACCTTCACCGTAACCTTCCCCGGACGGCCGGACAAGCCCCAAACCGTGGAACCT
>DATNRD010000083.1:0-5576 GCA_036703665.1 Candidatus Obscuribacterales bacterium | reverse complement strand
TTCCGGCGAAGGACGCGCTCCATGCGCTGCCGCTCTTGCTGAAGCATTCGCTCCAGGCGTTCCAGGGCCTGGCGGGCTTCCCGTTCGGCCCGCTGCGCAGCTTGCTCTGCCTGACGCGCGGCGTCGCTCTGCGCGCTCTGGGAATCACCGCCGGATCCACCCGAGCGGCGCTGACGGCTGGATTCTTGGCCTTGCGAATCACTGCCGGATCTGCCCGAACGGCGCTGACGGCTGGACTGACCGGCAGCGTCATCAGACTGCTGGGTTTGTCTGCGCCTCTGACCAGACTGCTGCTGTTCGCTGCTCTGACCTTGTCTGGTCAGCTCAGGCGGGAGCCAGCAGTTCTCGAACGTAACGTCGGGCGGCTGGCTGCTGCTCTGCCCGGTTCGGTCGCTGGGTTGGCCGGGGGTGGTGGGAACGCGCCGGGGAGTTGCCGGTGCCTGCCCGCTTTGCCCATCGCCCGGAGGCGTTGCCGGTGTCTCCAGCACTGCCGGTCCGATTTGTATCTCCAGCGGCGGAAGCGCGGGCACCTCGATTTGTGCCTGACCAATCTGGACCTGAATGGAGGAGCCGGGCGACTGCTCCAGCACGGCGGGCCCGATCTGTACCCGCATTTGCTGCTGTAGTTGGTTGCTGCCTAGTAAGATAAGCTCACCGAACTGTGACATGACATTGTCGTTGGTATTGAGGCAGCCATTGGTGTTGGCGCAGTTGTCATTGCCCAACTGCCTGTTCAGAGCATTCATGCCTGAATACACTTCGGAAAGCAGATTCTCGGCGCCGCGCGATTGGACATACTGATCCGCGTTGCTTTCAGCCTGTTCGTTCCATTCCATTTTTCTTTCCTCCATCACCTTCCCACTCTGTCCTCCCGCTCGCCTCAAATGGTAGACGGGAGGAAAGCCGCCAAGAATGTGGAATTGCACAGACATGGCCGACTGCCGGTCGCCATCACTGATCGCCCGACGTGGTTCCCGGCAGGCGAATCTCCACGGACGGCCAGCCGTCGCGCCTGCTTCCGTGCACGAGCGTCGTGCGGCGAGTCGCCGTGGTGTCGAGCGGTCGATCCCCGCACTCGATCGCCGGTTCGGCTGCCGAGTCATGGAGGAATGGTGCCAAGGGGGTGGTGCCTGCCTAACGGCTCTTCTTGTAATATCCTCGACGGGGGTCGTACGGTGGAGTGGAACATATTCAGTGACAGCCGTTAGACATCTGCGATCAGCACAGGCGTTGCGCTGCGTGCATCGTGCCTACTTAGCGCGCTAGCGCGCGGGACGGGCGGAACGCCCGCGCTCCCAGGGGATTCGCCTACGCACTCCACTGAACATGTACGGTGGAGTGGCTACCTCCACTCTATTGAATAGAGTGCTGCTTTGGCGTCGGTGAGGTAGTTTAAGTACAGCTCTGACGGCGCCTGGAAATAGATCTCCTGTACGGCAGTGCCCGTGCCGTCGGAATCCAAGAAGATGTGAAAGACGTCTTGCTGAAGCCGCGTGTATGTGCCTTCGACAATCAGCACGCGTTTTTTGTTGATGTCTTCCGTTCGAGCGTTGCTGATGGTGAACTCAGCCGGTGCGCTCTTATCTCTGAGCACAAGGCCGACAGAGGAGACTTCCTGGTCGGTCAATCGGTGAGCGGGTTCGTGCAGGAGCCGGCGGAAATGCTCGCCGTCCTGAGCGGTGATACGCAGCCCGCGGTAATAGAAGCATAGAGCTGCAGACGGCGCCTCTGGCGGATGAAACATTCGCAGCGATCGCGTACCCACACCAGAAACGAACTTCTCGGTGCTCTCAATCCAGCCGGGAGGCAAGTCTATTGAATGAATCTGCCCGTAATCCGATACAACTCCCCTCACGGGCGCTTGATTCAGCTCATGAACATCCCGCTTGTCGAGACGCGCGAGCAAATCGTCGATCTCAGGAATGTCGGTGGAGGCTCCGGTGGCTGGTTTTGGATTGCCTCCTCCAGAATGCTCCGGGGACTTCGCTGGTTCGTTCGAGCGAGAAGCCGGCATGCTTGCTGCCCTCCTTTCTGCGATCGGATGATTGAATCGTGATCACCTCGTTTATGCCGCGGCCGCCGCCATGCTTCTTTCCAGGGCCTCGGCACGGGCAGGGTCTTGCTGTCTTATGTGAGCGATGACTTGCCGGTACGCCTCTTCGGTCCGCTCTCGTTCTCCGGGGGAAGCCTCTCCTGAGCGTGCCCAGCGCTGGCGCGATGCTCGCGCCAGGTCGACGAGCCTGCGGTCGAACTCCTCGGGCGTGACACGCAGGGCAATCCTGTCCATGAGCAGGGCAGCCACTTCTCTGCGCCCGTCGTAGATACCCCGCTCTCGATCTTGATCGATCTGCCTGTGCGTTGCCTCTGCGTTGGCGATCCTCTCTGGAAGATCGTGAGGAGCTGTCGCGGTGAAGAGATCGCTCGTGCTCATTCGCCGGTCGACCGTGCGCCCGCCTTCCGTCCGCAGCGTGTGGTCGTGCGCGTCGCCCCACTGGTTGTCTATGGACACCAGGTTGTGCTCGGCATCGTAGGATGTGACGGTTACGAAGTGCCCTTCCCCCGAGCCGCCGGCGGAGCCGCCTCCGGAATCTGTCCGGAACGGCTCGTTCATCGAGTCCACCCAGATCACGACGGGCATCTGTCCGTTGACCTGTGCTTCGGTCAGGCGGGCTCTCAGCTCCTCTTCGCTATTGAAGTGTACGGTTGCCGGGCCGTCGCCCGCTCTTTCGAACACGTGCGGCGCCTCATGCCGTCCGGTAATCAGCTCTTCCGTCCGGGGCAGATCCGATGTAAGCAGGCCGTCGAATCTGGTCTCCCTCGGTGGTGTGGTGGAGGAGTCGACAATCCATTCACCCGTGTCATCCGGTGGTGGCGCGTGGGGTTCGCGCTGCTCGTACCGCAGCTGACCCGGAGGCGTCGTGCGCGAATCAAGGGCCAGGGTGACGAACGTGGACTCGAAGATCTGGCTGGCCTGGCTTCGCTCGCCATCGCGCGTCGGATTGCCCTGCTCCTCGCGTCCTGGTTGCAAAATGCGCGGGTCGATAGTGACCGTCCGCTGAGGGGTTCCGTGAGTCGTGAACTGACCGGTGGTAGCCACGTCTGCCACCAGTCGAGCGGCGTCTGACGGATGTCTTGTGTACATGCGGCTTTCCGAGGCCGCGGCCCCGCATGTAGAGTGGTTGCCCTGATCAATCGTCTGGGGATGCGCCGCCTGGTGGAGGACTTGCTCGGCGACGTTCAATCGCTGAGCAGCGTCGAGCGGACGGTCACCGTCATGCTGCAGAAGGCGGGAGACTTCCGCGTACGTGCGTGCGATCTCCTCCTCGCTTAGATGCTGCTCACGGGCTCGCCGCTCGAATTCGCGCATGTCATCACGAATCCGTGCCGTCCGGTCGTTCGGTCCGCCGCAGCGGCTGTCGAGCAGCTCTTCCAGATGCGAGCGCTGAACGCGGACGTCGGTCTCGGGATGGGCGATATCTCGAGCCTCGTGTCCTGCTTCGGCTAGACGGTATCTTCCGTCCGGCGTCCTTGTCAGATCGAAGTTATCCCCGGAGTTTGGACCCCAGTGGTGCTCCGTCATGCCTCCGTCTGCAGATGGGCGCCTGACCCAACCCGTGCCGTCGGCATTGTTGATACGCACGACGCCATCCGCCCAGGATGTTTGCCTGCTGCCCTCGGCACCGCGGGTCACGAAGCCACCATCTGCGGTGTGGCCGGGAAGTATGAGCTCCTGGCCCTCCATGACGAATCCGCCGTTGATTTCGTTTATCTCCCTTGCGTGGGCAGCAATCTCCTCCTCGGTCGCTCCGGTTCCCTGCAGGTGCGCCCTGGCGATGTCCTCCACAGTTTCGTCGGCACGCATGGTGTGCGTAGCTGGCTCTACGTCGCGACGGATTATCTCCCCATGGTATCCTGCAACCAGCGTGTCGGTTGCCGCGTCAGCATGGCGCTCAGTCGAACGGTCGCGCACCGCATCCGGTGAGACGACTTCGGACGCAGCCTCTCGTCTGCTGTCGTGCGTCTCGGACTCCTCCCGGCGACCGGCTCGATCGCCACGGTGGCCGCGGTCGCCGCCGATCGTCTCGGTTTCTGCCAGCAGCGATTCGATGGTCTGCTCTGCCTGGCCCGCTGCAGGCGAGTTGACGACGGTCGCACCCGAATCCCCTCCAGCGCCAAACGTGCTTGCATCCACAAAACGGGGCATCCCTTCAAAGGCCGCCGCCCCCGCCGGCTCCCGCTCTGCGCTGGCAGAGCGGGCTGCCATCATGGCCCGGTCGATCTCCCTGCGGCGCTCGTCCTCGGCATGGAGATGGTCTGCAACGCGCTGCCGCAGGCGGGAATCTTCTATCTGTGCGAGAACCTCTCCCCTGTCTGACTCCGACATGGGCAAGAGAACATTGCGGTATCTGGCCCACATTTCGTCTTGCCCTTCGGGATCCCAGTCCAGATGGTCGTTGAGCTGGCGACCCAGTTGACGGTTGAAGTCGGAGTCCGAGATCTGCGGGGGATGGGCGGCATGCCGCTGCCGGAGCAGCTCGAGAGCCGTGTCCTCCGTCTGCCGTCTTTGTTGAAGATCGGCGATGGTCTGCTCGCTGCCGGGGGCCTGCATGGCATGGTGGAGATCCTGGACGTCCACGGCACGGCTACCCTGGCGGTCAGCTGCCGGATTCCATTGATTGTCGATGGAGACGCGTCCGGTCGCCTCGTCGTAATCCGTAATTGTGACCACATGCCAGGCGCCGGAGCCGCCCGCATCTCCGCCACCTGAATCTGTGAAAAACGGCTCGTTGCCGGTGTGCACAGCGACGCTGGCCGGCAGCCGCCCTTCCCTGCGCAGGGTCGACAGAGTTTGCCTCAGCTCGCGCTCATCGTCGATTACGCTAGTTTGACTGTCGCCGGTTATTCGTGCCGCTTCCGCGCTTTCAAGTACGGTGGCTTCATGGCGATTGCCGCGTATCTGCCCGGCGACCTCGACAATGTCATCGCCTACAAAGTCGGGCTCCGTGCGAGGCACATCCATCACGCCTACACTGTGACCGTCGATTGCAGCTTCGGCGCGAGTCCACACGGTTGTTGGATAGCCGCCGCGCACGCTGTAGACTTGCTCGCCGCTCTCGGTTTGCGCATAACGCAGGTTGGGGTCCAGGCGTTGATATTGAATGTTCACTGCCGTGACCTGGAAGATTTCGCTGGCCTGCCCCCGTTCCTCGGGAGGGTGTTCCGATCTCTGAACCATGTCCGGTGTGACCACGATGGGGTGCCCGTCCGCGGTCATGTATCTTCCGCTGAGCGCTACGTCGGCTACCAGCTCGGCTGCGGCAGAGGGATTGCGCATGTAGGTCTGGGCCTCCAGGCTGGCCACCGAGCAGGTACCGGCTCGCCCCTGCACCACGCCGTTGGGGTGGGCGCAGTGATGCATGATCTCGCGCGCCATGCGCACGTGTTCCAGGTTTGGCGGCTCGGCTTCCATCAGGCGGGAAATCTGCCGGTATGTCCTTTCCACTTCCTCCGGGCTCAGCCCTTGCTCGCGCGCTCGTCGCTCGAACTCCCGCATGTCTGACCGGAAGGTGGCTTCC
>DATNRD010000082.1:0-4140 GCA_036703665.1 Candidatus Obscuribacterales bacterium | reverse complement strand
CTGTTGAGCGTAATGGTGCCGGAGCTGTAACTTGCTGCTGTTGCTACCAGCTCGGGCAGGGTCATCGAAGCCGTAATCACAGTGCGGGGGTTACCTTTTGCGGGTCACTGGTTTTCATAAAATACCCGCGCCATGTTCGCTCTAATCGCGGGTAGATCTAAGTTATGGTCCAGGACAGCAAACGGCCTGTATGTAGCTGGTGCTCAGGCGAGCTTAAAGGCTCCTTTGGGCGTGTTTGCTTTCGCTGCCGCGCCTTCACCTGCGCCAGCTCATACTGCGGCGTCTTCACCGATCCCAAAATAACCGGCGAAAATCAAGTCTGGGTCTGCCAGCGCTGCGTAGCCGAAAGCTTAAGCCGCTTGATGAAAGAAGCGGCCGATAAAGAGCCGGAGCCAGGAAGTCAATAACGGCTCGTAATAAATGATTATGTATCACCCCGCCCGGCTCAAAGCCGGAAACCTAAGCCAGGGCAGGCTTTCGGGGGTGGGGCAAAATTTCTCTTGGCAGCCCGCTTTCGCAATAACCGTTTTTGGGGTAGGCGTTTTCAGCCCATCTCGTCCGATTGCCGCTCGTGACTTCCGTTTTAAGAGGCCGCCGGCGAGCTCCTACCGAGCTCCATTTTAGCACCGTATATGGTGCCCGCGAGCTCCACGATAACGATCTGCCGGCGGCCCCCGGCCAAAGGCTGCCAAGCGCCCGAGATGCCTGTTTCTTCGTCAGGGTGATTCCCTTACCAGCAGCAAAAACGGGGCTTACAGGGGCAGACAGAGATTAATAGCCAACGCTCTTACGGAACCTTTTCGCCGCCTCTTTACGCTTGCGCTTGCGCTCTTCGGCAAGAAACTTCTCTTGCTCTTCCCAGTCTTCCATCGCTACTTCCAGGTAAGCATTGATAGTAGTCTTGATATCGCCACCCTGCCCCATCAGCCAATCAAGCACCTTGTCTGATATCCACAGGTCCTTAATGTGAGCCAACCCCAGCTCTCTGTCTACGTATATCGCTTCAGCATAATGAGCCTTTAGCTCATCGTCTGTCATTTCACGGTCGAAGTCTTCCTCATACTTCGCTTCAAAATCATCCTCGGGCAGTTGTTTGGCCATGGGCTGCGCGGTTCTCTACCGCTCTCGGTCCTCTCTATTCTCCCTCTTTTTTGCCTGTTCGCGCTGCTCTTTTGCTTCCCTAAATTGCCGCTTTCTCTCCTTGATGGCTTCCTTCCGGACAGCGCGATCCGCTCGTACAGCTTTCTCCTGCCGTTCCCGCTGCGCGGTCGATCGCTCAACCGCCAGGTTTCGCTGTAGCTCTCGTTCCTCCCTTCCACTTAGCAGCCTGGCTGTATGAATTCGTACCGTGTCTCCACGTCTCGTGAAACCAAGTCGAACTGCCCGACCATCCGCCATGTAGCCATCAAGTAAATACCGCTGTTCTTTTGCTGTGCTGTGCTTAACGTCTGCCCGAATATGGCCGCGGCCCCAGGCCGTCGATGCTTGCTTGAAATCGAAACCACGATTCGCCTCATTCCCAGCCGACTTCGCCGCACTTGCTGAGAAGTTCTGCCCACCGTGTTGCCATTGGATATCCGCCACTCATGCCCGTCTTTCTAGCTGAGTTTCTCGCACAAAAGTTACCGCCTCACAGTTTACACGAGCCCGAAAGCCAGCAAACGCCTATTCGTCGTAAGGGTGATTCCCTTGCCGGCAGCAAAATCGTCGCTTGTAAAGGTTCCTGAAGGCTTCATCCGTCCCATCTCGAATACGAGCCGCCCGGCCGTGGCATAGCTTAAGCGGAGGTGCGCCGCAATGATAAGCCGTTGTCTTGCCTTGATCGTCGTCGCTGCCCTCCTTGCCGGCTGCTCCAGGCTTTGGCCGACCAGCGGCCAGTTGGAAGAGGCAAAGCAAAAGGCAGAACAGGCCGGGCCGTTCATCAAGGGCAAGGAGCTGGCCAAGGGCGTCGAGGGCGCCTCGGATAAGGGAGCCCCCGCGGGCAAGGTCGATTTGCTCTATGGCGGGCGTGGCAGCAGGAGCTTGAAGCAGCTCAACGAAGAGTTAGCGAACATTCTAGGGAGCAAGAAGGAAGCTCAGACAGGCGAACCGATGACCACGACCCAGACAGGCAGCGAATCCGGTCTGTACGACCTCAAAGCCGCCTGGCAGTCCGGCTGTCCTAAATACATGAACGCCAGGCATTATCAGCTCTGGGCTGCCGCCGTACAAGGTGGAGCCAGCGAGTTCAACGCCGGCAACTATGCCAAGGCACGAAAGTGGCTTGAACCAGCCATCGGGCTAAGCGACCAATTCGATGGTAAGGACATAAGACGCTATTCAGCGCGCATCCAGCTTTCTGAGGTCTATGTGGCAGAAAGCCAGTATGATGCGGCAATCGCGGTGTTAGAGCAAGCGCTCAATATTGCCCGTGAAAGCGGCGCTGAACCCATGGTCTCCGCACTTACGCAACTGATTGAAGAGACCAAAGCGAAGGTAAAGGGGTAGAGGGGCCGCCCTTTGCAGCCTATGCTAAGGCGCTTTATCACAAGTTTGGCCTGGGCCCGGCCGACCAGCTCAAATGTCGCGGCACAAGTCCGCTACTGTTGTAGCCAGGGCCTTGGCAAGTCTTGCCATTGTGGGCAGGGACGGGCTTCTTTCGCCGCGCTCGATGCGCCCTACATACGTTGCCGTGACACCGATCGCATCCGCTAAGTGCATCTGTGAAAGGCGCTTCGATTCGCGCACTTGCCGCAGGCGCTTACCAAATTTTCGCACCGCCAATTTCCCTGTTTCCATGCCATGAACTGTGGCGGGAGATGGCTTTTCAGGCAAACGCCTATTTGTTCATTGAAGATGAGTTAAAGGGTGAATAGCTGACCGTTTAGCGCCTTGTATTTTCTGGGCATAAGGTCAGGGATGACCAGCCAACAGAACAACTTCCCGCGCGACATTGCGGCCCGGTTAGCCGTGGCTGATGCACTGGCGAGATCAGGGGACTACCAGCCGGCAGAACGCTTTTACCGAGAAACACTTAGGCTTGCCGAAGCCGAAGCCGGGGAATATAGCCCACTTGCCGGAATCGTCCTTGTGGACATGGTGTACTTCTATCAGTGCATCGGCAAAGAGGCCGACGCCGAACCCCTTTATGAGCGTGTCAGGGCCATCCTCACCAAGTACGCTCTGGAGATTGCCCGCCAGACAGCAAAGCGAGAGATTTCGTGAGCTGTCAAGCTCTTACGGGTACAATACGGACAGCGTTGAGCGGGCCCCGACCAGAGACAGCTAGATGGGACACCCGCAAGGACCAGAGTTTACGGAAGGCGACCAGGGGCTAGCAAAGCCTCCGGAAGCTAAGCAACCGCAAACGGCCGCTGACCAGTGGCAGAACATCTCGACACTAAATAAGCCCGATGCTGGGCGCCTCACGGCACAGCAGAGCGTTGATGAGCTGTTTGGTAACGTGGACATCTTCGAGCAGCCGGCCAGACAAGCCAGCGAGCCGCTACCGCCCATATCCGACACGCTAAGCCAAGCTCCTTATGACTCACCGGTCAAGCTCAACGTGCAGATTACGAACGTAGCCGAAGTCCCGGAACCAGTGCAAAGCCTCGATGACGTGAAGGCATTGGGAAGCGGCATTGGGCAAGGCTTGCAGCATGTAGGGCAAGAGACGCTTAATTACCTGGCGACACCAGGAGCAGTAGAACAAAGCTTGCTGCAGATCGGGCCGGCGCTGGACAACGCCGTCAACTACTACGCGGATACGCCAGCGGAACAGGTCTTGCAGGACGCGCAAGAGTCCCTGGGGTTTATCGGCCAGGCTGTGGAGCACGCGCTCGGGCACCCACTTACGCCCGAGCAACGCGGGGAGTACGCAGCAGCAGCCATGCCAATGTTCATGATCCCTGGACGTGGCGGGAAGATGATCGAATTCACCGAGGGGTCAGGCCTAGAAGTCACGACCGCAACAGGAAAAGCTGGTGAGTCCATCTGGCCAAAGGGCTGGAGTATGCGAGGTTTTGAGGCCGAAGGAGAAATGGGAAGCAGCGGCATACTATCCAGAAATTTCCCAACTGTGGATGATGGAATCTTCAAAGACGGCGTTTTCACCAGCATGAAATCAATCGACTTGAACGCGCCGACGTATCAAAACATGGA
>DATNRD010000081.1:0-2220 GCA_036703665.1 Candidatus Obscuribacterales bacterium | reverse complement strand
TAGGAATTTCTGGAGTCGGGGAAAGGTCTACAGGATTGGCAACCTATGGCACTTTGACGGCAGTCAAGATGCTCCGTTTACCCACTCATTGGCCCGAAGACCCGGAATTTGGTCGGACAATCCTCTCTCTGGCACAATGGAAGATAAGCGACACCCTGATCACCCTGGAAGCACGAGACAACTCCGCTGCCGGTGCCAGAAGCGCTCTTAAGCAGTGGCGGCGGGATTGGAACGTGCCACGGCTTGTATATCTGTGCCGATCTGATAACAGGCTGCTTCTGGATCTCGACAGCCCCCGCCACCTAGACCTACTTGTTGAGGAACTCAGGCATCAAACAGCAGACCAGTCAATCGTAATTCAGGAGGCCATGGCCCTCGAGGAGCAGGCCTGGATCGATGGGGCAGACGGCCGCTACATTGCAGAATTTGTAGTTCCACTCGCGCTTCGGGAGCCTGGTGACTGGCAAACTCAACGTAATGGGCACGGTTTTCGCGGTAGCGAGCGGATTCCAGAGTCGGAGCGCTTGCGGGCGCCAGGCAGCGAATGGGTCTTCGCTAAGCTCTATTGCCGTGAGTACTATCACGATGATCTCGTCCTAGAACACCTGTTGCCGTTTGCCCAGCATCTGGTGGATTCTGGGATTGCACATGAATGGTTTTACGTGCGATATAAAGATCCCGATGCCCATATCCGGCTCAGGCTGAGAAGCCAGACTCAATGCGGGGTCGGCACCATAATGGCAGAGGTCAGCCGATGGTGGCAACCGTTGCTAGAGAGCAATATTTGCTCCCGCGTAAGTTTCGATACATACGAACGCGAGATCGAGCGGTACGGCGGCATGGCTGGACTACGGGAGGCTGAAAGAATCTTCGCGGTCGACAGTGCAGCCACCGCCAAAGTACTGTTGCTGCGCAGACGGAGCCGCACTCTGCCAGGGCTCATCCCGATCGCAGTTCTTTCGGTGGAGCGATTCCTCCACAGTCTTGGGCTCCCAATCAGCGAGCGGATGAGCTGGTTTGAAAAATACGCCATGCCGGCCTGGCACTCCACGGGACAGGAATACAGAAGAGAAAAGGATGCGATCCTGGGGTTGCTGACCGAGTCCAGCAGCGAGTCCGAGGCCGGGGACCTCGGAGAACTCACTAAGATCCTCTCCGACAGAGACAAACAGCTCCATGGTCCCGGCTCGCGGTTGCGTTCCCTGAGCGATAGGCAAGAACTGACCAATGATCTTGGTGCGATTCTGCGATCCTTGGTGCATATGCATTGCAACCGCCTGCTCGGTATGGATGGCAACGCTGAAGCCAGCGTGCTGGCGCTATGCTTCAGATCCGCCGTAGCCATGAGCCGTGGGGCCAGGCCGAAAGCCATGCCACTCAGGTCAACTTTGCGCCAATCCGATCTCGACCTGTCGCCCTGCTGAGCTGTGCGAGGATTGATGAGGTCCAGGCCGAGCCTGAGCCTGGGTAACGCGGTGCCAGTGAAATTTGCCGGATCTGGCTTAGGGCGCTGGCGCGGTTAATGGTGGACGGGAGAGGAAATGGTGTAGTAGGCATGGGGAGCCAATTCAGCATGCATAAGGTGCAGCAAGTTCAATGCCGCTGCCGGTCGGCCTTTCCTAGCAGAATTACACGAGCTGTCGGGGTTCTCTCCAACGGGCACTTTATCAATCGCGGGAGCGCAACGACGGTCCGCTTGTCAGTTTCCTCCGGGATAGCCTCAGGTAATGACCCACCAGTGCCGTGGCGCCGACGACCAGCAGTCCTGCGGCGACGCCGCAGGATAGCGCCGTGGCCAGCACCATGAAATAGGCTGCTTGCCGGGGCACGAAGGAAGGAAAGCCGTAGTCATCCGGGTTGCAGCCGAACACGAACCAACCGGCTATGAAGTGCGCGACGCAGAAGGCCGGTATGAAGACCAGCCCGAAGAGCAGCCAACTGGACAAAGGCAAGCGCGACAGTTTCACCCGACAGCTCCGCTACCCACAACGCTTCCACGATTACTCTACAGGAAATAGGAGGAACGCTGAAGTTTCGTAAGGATTCACTCAAGGACGTCTCCGCAATGTCATTCTGAGATTGTATGTAGAGCGCCGAGCAAGGCGAGGCGAAGAATCTCTGACCTACAGGCGCTGCTGTGAGAGATTCTTCGTCGCCCCCTGCGGGGGCTCCTCAGAATGACAGGCGGGGAATGCTCAGCACTTGACACTGACGAAGTTT
>DATNRD010000080.1:0-7425 GCA_036703665.1 Candidatus Obscuribacterales bacterium | reverse complement strand
CGATTGGCGTCCGCCGCATCCACCAGGTAGATCGCGACATTCTCGAATGGACTGATGCCATCTTCTTGCTTTTTCTCCTCGACCTCTTCCTGTCCCGAGTTGCCTTCCTCCACGTACCTCCGCGTGCGCGTGCGCGCGATAGTCACATGATCGGTCGGCACCGTCCATGTTCCCACGATCTCCGCCACACCCTCCGGTGCCTTGACCGGATTGCCAGGCACCGCCTGCGACGCCACCTGGTACTGGTGCGAAGGAGGCGGCGGGTGCTTGAATATGATATCGTTAGCAACAGCAACAAGGTCCGGCAAGTCGTTGCGCAGCCCTCCTCCGAGCGGCATGTTCAGAGAAATCGGCCTGCGCTCCGCCGTATGGTGCGCGGAAATAAAGGCGCTGTCGCCCACGATCTCGTGTGCCCGCTCGAGCATCTCCTCGGAGTTGCCCTTGCCCGAATCGCTGTATAGCATAGCCAGATGCCAGTATGAGGCAGCAATGTCCGCATGCGCCGGAGGCAAGACTGCTTGCCTTATGGCAAGCGACTGCCGGTAAAGCTTTTCCGCTTCGTCGAACTTTTCCAGCGCGCGATACACCTGGGCGAGATTGTCCTGCACATTGGCTGCATCCAGACCGTTCTCGCCGTTCATCGCTCTGACTCTTTCTAACGCCTGCTCGAACATGCTCCTGCTGCTTTCGTAGTTCTCCATTTGATAATAGAAGGCACCCAGACACATGAGCGACCGCACCACATCGAGCGGCTCCTCGGCAGCATGGCGATCCGCGACAGCCAATGCCTTGCGCAACAGCAGTTCCACCAGACGGCAGTTCTTCGATAGGTCTCTCACAACATCGGCGACCTGGAGAATATCACCGTCGAATGCTTTTTCGAGAATCGACGGAGTCAGCTCACTCCTGGTGAACTCATACCTGATCGGCCGCCCGTTGATGATGAACGACACATTGCCTGACTGCGGGCTCATTGCCCTGCTTACGAGTGCGGGCGGCACCGCCTTCAGGGGCCAATGCTCATCGTACGCACCACGTGGTTGCCCATCGGCGGCAACGACCCGGCTGCCGGAGCCACCGACGAGCAGGCAAGCAACAATGGCAGCGACTGCGTGCGACATTTGAAATTTGATTGAGAAGTTAGGGCACATGTTCACCTACCTGCACGTATCTACCGGGGAATCAGCACGAGTCGGCCTTGCCTGGCGCGAAGCTCTCTCGGGCCATACGCTTGTTCGATGTGCTCAGGAACCAGGTGCTCGAGTCCCTGAGCGACCAAATAATCCCGGAACAGTTTGCGCAGGTCGCGGCCCTTGTATGAATTCCAGGGCTTGTAGGAGGCCGTCCGCCTCTTGTAAGAAACGTTGCGCTGCAGCCAGTTCGGTTTCCCGTTGCTGTCGAAGGCCTTTATCGAAGAAACACATCGTAAGGTATCCACACCGTAGGGAGTGTATGTTTGTATAGACTCGACCTGCTTTGTTGCCATGATGCGCCGCGTGAACTGGTCCACCGAAACATTTATGGACTGGAACCGCAACACGACCTTGTCTTCCGAGACTGACAGTGGCTCCTGCAAATGGACCATCTGCACCACCAGATGATCGCCCGCATCGACACGCTGGATGTAGGAGCCATGTTGGTACTCCCAGATGTCTCCCAGCCTGTCTGACTGAAACCCGACATCCTCCTCGGCGCGTGCCACCAGTTCCGTGGGTTGCCTGTCGGCTAGACCGGTTCTCAGGTCGCGGGCGTAATAGCAGGTGCTGGTCTCTGTCTTCCAGTGACCCGCCGACCACCCCGGTATCCGGTACCAGACATTGCCGGACTTCGGCTTCGGCAGCCGTCCGGCGTCGAAGACCGCTCCTTCCCTCAAATATGGATCCACCGGCGCCAGCGTGTCGCTGTGGCTCACCGAGCCCCTGAGGACGGGGCGCCCGGCGGGAGGCGCGTCCTGGGCTCGGGCGATAGGCGAAAGGAGAACCATCAGGCTGAGCGCAAAGACAAAGTTGGCGATCGCGTTCATAGGCAAGCACCCCCACCCGAGCACGAATGGGCTGAGCGCCAGATTGGCGATACGCTGCCTGCGTACCGCCTGCTGTCAGGCGCGTTCTTGCTATCCATCGTATATAGCGCCACTGCATAGGACGTGCAGTCAGCGCAATTTACGCAAAGTTCTGCCGAGATGTGTCGAATTGCCTTACCGGTGCCGGGCTATTTCTGCGCCACGCGCGCCGGTGCCGCTGCAACATATATGCGGCGGCAGGGCAATTTGCAGTGGCTCGCCGTTTGCCTCAGGCGATTCTGCCGCGCCGTGCGCTTGCGTCAAATCAAGGGTATCGCGCGACGTTCAGTCTGGACGTTCCATATGGCCGAAACTTGCTATACCGCATTCGGTATCGTGCTGCGGGTGCTCGGAGCTGAGCCGCAGCAAGTGGCCTTCTGGAGTAGAGCTGGTTTACGCGGCGCGACTGCGCTCGAAAATCCCAGGGAGGAAGCGGGTTGGGCTGGCTCCAGAGACCGGTTCCGCCGGCGCGCGCCTGCTCCTCCAGTCCGAGCAAGATGGGATCGGATGAATACTTGCGATACTGCCAGGCGAAGCCACCGGCCACGAGATCGCGGTTGAGGATTCGCCCGCCGGGCAGGATGACCACACCGACGTCTCGCCCATATCTGTCGATTGCTGAGGTGACGACGGTAACCGTGCGCCCGAAGGCGCGCTCGGCGGAAAACTGCCGGGCGCGGGCGCCGAACGCCTGCCTCTTCTCCGGACAGTCGATGCCTTCCAGCCTGACCCGGCGCGGCACGCCGTTGCACAGCACAGTCAGAGTGTCGCCGTCACTGACACCCACAACCCGCCCCTGAAACTGCTCGGCGCTGGCAGGCACCAGCCAACACGCCAGCGCCACCGCCAGGGTCGTTATGACACAGGCAAGTTTAATGTTGTGGAATTGAACTTTCATGGCAATCCGATCGTTTTAGGAAGTGGAAGCCCCCACGCACCGCCGCGCACCACGCGCGGCTCCACGGCGCAACAGACGCTGACCACGACAGCGCCGCTGCTTGGCAGCGCCTCGGCGGCATGAGCGTTCTTGCTCGCTAATTACCCATCATACCGACCGACACTGCATCAGACATGCAGCGACATTGGTGAACTCGCGGCAAATTCATACTCTGGTATGATTCTAGTATTACCGAGGTAATGGCATGGATAAGAACCACAAGAAAACTCGTGAACGCTCGAAATCGCCCAAAAACCAGCGTCGGCTGCCGGCAACCGCGCATATCAAGTTTGCGGTCAGCATGCCGCAGGCTGACTTCGCCAAGATTGAAGAACTGCGCAGGGGCCTCAAAATGGCCAGGAGCAAACTAATACTTGCGGCAATTCGGCACTGGTTCGCAGAGGCGGAGCGGCAGATCGCCGTAGCCGAGTACGTGAGAGGCTACGAGACTTTCCCTGAAGACGCCGAGCTGCTCAAAGTCATGGAAAGTGTCCAATCCAATATCCTTCCGGAGGATCGCTGGTAATGCGGCAGCGTGAGGTGTGGTGGGCCATGTTGCCGGCGCCTGCCGGCCGGCGCCCGGTGCTCCTGTTGAGCCGCAACGAAGCCTACCGCGTTAGAACCTCAGTCACTGTAGCTATCATTACAAGCACAATCCGGAACATCCCTGTTGAAGTAAGACTTGGTCCAGCAGACGGGCTACCCAAGGAATGTGTCGTCAACCTCGATACAATCTTGACGATTCCAAAAGCCGCTCTGCAAAGCCACCTGTGCATGCTAACGCCACTTAAATGGAATGCTGTAGTGACGGCTCTTAAGTTCGCCTTCGACATCATGTGAAACCGTTGACTATACGCAGCATCATGAGTGGTTGCGTCTCTGGTCACTGTTGAATGGCTCAGTAAGCCGATCTTCATCTGACGGATGGGCAATACGTTATGACGCTCTGTATAGTCGACTTGCAATTCTACTGGGAATCAGCGGACCAATAACAACATCGTCCGGCTCGAGTTCAAGCCGGACGATGTTCTGAGAGGATCTAGTTGTCCTGGTCAGGCGTAGCGCCTCAACCGAGCTGGCGGCCCCAGGTGTAGGTTACGCCACCAACCGTGTAGCGGTAGACATAGTTGGTGTCGGTGCCGCTCCAGTCTATCCGGGCAGGACCCAGAGGACCGTTGGCGGCCAGTCCACCTGTCTTGTAACCGTTATCATTGCGTGCGTTCCAGCCAAAGTTGCCTATGGCAGAACCGTAGTTGTTGCCCATGTTGACGCCTGCCTCACCGGTGCTCCACTGGTGCTGTCCGGTGTAATAGTTGTTGTCGGTTCCGTTGCTCCACCTGGCATAGCCGTTGTTCCAGCTCTGCGCCCCGGTGTACGGGTTGTCGGCGCCTTTGTTCCAGGTCATGCTGCCGTTGTCCCAGGTGCGGGTCCCGTAGGCATCGCTGGCTTTGCCGTTGTTCCAGGTCCTGGATCCGGCATCGTAGGTTCTCGTGCCATCCTGCCCGACCTTCACATTGTTCCAGGTCGTAGAGCCCGAGTTTTGCTCGTAGCTCGCCGGCATGTACGGTCCGCCCGGCCGGTAGGCTGGCGGTCTGGGCGTGCACTGCTCGACAGGCTGTGGTTGGCACTGGGGAAGGGGTCTGGGTTCGCAGTGCCTGGGAGGAATGTGGGGTCTGGGGCGGCAGGCGGGAGGCGAAAAGACCTCCGTGCTGAACTGCACAGACGCCCCCACGTCGAACCCGACGTTGAAGGAAACAGAATCGTTGTTACGATCGATTCGATGTGACATATGGTTGTTTCTCCGCTAGCGATAGAGATAACGTGTCGCCCTCGCTAAGCGGGCCAACCTGGACACCAGGTAAATTAGGAAGGCACAGTGGGAAAAACCGCAAGGAAGATTAAACGGCGGTTTCGACCTGCAACCGCTTGCGTCGTTTCAACGCACCAGCGCCAGTAGGGCCGGGCGCGGCGGGGCGCGCCCCTACGGACTCCGTTGATAAGGAGCACCGTCTTGACGAAGCGTGTAGGGGTCGACCCCGCTCGACCCGTTTGCGCATTGCAAGCGCTGTCGGCAGGCGCGGCGGGGCGCGGGCGCGGCGGGGCGCCCCTACATGATGCGGTGAGGTGGTGCGGCGTTACAGCGGAATCCCTGGGGGCGCGGGCATCCTGCCCGCTCCGATGCAGCCGGGACGCCAGCGCCCCCAGGCTCACAGGGTCGCCAGCAGGTCTTCCAACGTTTCGAAGCCGCGCAGGCTGCGCGTCATGGTCATGGGCGGCAGGCACTCCAGAATAGACCTGCCGTACTGCTTGCGCGTCAGGCGCGGGTCGAGGATGGCTACCATGCCCCTGTCGTTGCGGTGACGAATGAGCCGCCCGACGCCCTGCTTCAAGCGCATGATCGCATGCGGGAGAGCCAGCTCCGTGAACCACGAGCGTTCCCCGTGCTCCTTGAGCGCCTCGCATTGCGCCTCATATACAGGATCATCGGGCACCTGAAAGGGAATCCGATCGATAATCACGCAACTCAATTGCTCGCCTTCCACCGACACCCCCTCCCAGAAGCTGGCCGTGCCGAATAGCACCGCCGACGGTGTCGCCCTGAACCACTCCAGCAGCCTCTTGCGCGGCATCTCGCCCTGCCGCTTGCACTCGAAGGGAAGATTGGCGCTTACTTGCTCGAACGCCTTGTTCATGGCCTGGTAGCTGGTAAACAGAACAAATGACCGCCCGTGGCATAGTCTGACGATTCGCTCGATTTCCTCACTTGCCCTGGCGATGTACTCCGGATGATTGGGATCAGGGAGGTGATCGGGAAGGTAGAGCACCGACTGGCGCCTATAGTCGAATGGGCTCGCGACCTTTACCTGCACCACCTGGCTTGGAGCACCGACCATCTGTTTGAAGAAGGCGAAGGGATCTTCTCCGCCGGTCGCCAGCGTCGCCGACATGCAGACCACCGACTCGACGCCTGGCTTTTCAAAGATAAACTCCTGAATGAATGGAGCAACGTCCAGGGGCGCCGCCACTACCTCGAAGCGACTGCCGAAGGCATCACCCTTCTCGGTCCACACCACCCAGTCTTCACTCGGCTTCTCGAGCAGGTCCAGGCACTTAATGTAATTGTTGGTCGTTGTGACGAGTGCTCTGGCCTTGAGTTTCAGTTTCTCTCGCGCCATATCGACATCGAGAACGTTCTCGAACTCCTGCGCCTCCAGCCATTTCTTCAAATTGTTCAGGCTGGATCGCAGGTACTGAACGTCATCGACCGGCTGGCGGATTCTCGTCTTCAAGGCAGGGTAGCGATCGTTCAGCCTCTGGAAAAGCTCATTTCCCTCCACCTCGATGTCGTGCACCAGCTGCGATGGCGCATTCACTTTCTTGGCCGCTTTGGCGGCCAGCATACGCAAGCCTCGGTTGGTAATGGATGCGCTGAACGCATCGCGCGCGATGTCGGCGAAGTGATGCGCCTCATCGATGACCAGCAGATCGTAAGCCGGCAATATGTTCCCGTAAGAGGCTGCATCAGCCAGCAGTAGCGCATGGTTCACCACAATGATGTCTGCCTTCTCGGCGCGCCGTTTGGCCTCGAAGTAGAAACAGTCGGAAAAATGGGGGCACTTGTTGCGAAGGCAGTCGTCGGAATCCGAGTTCACTTCGAGCCAGACATCCATGGGCGGCACAAAGTCCAGCTCGGAAACGTCTCCTGTGGATGACTCGTGCACCCAGTCCACAAGGCGGTCGTCAATCGCCGCTTCCTGCAGATGTTCCTCCCAGCGCCGGAGCCCGATATAATTGCCGCGCCCTTTCATGATTGCCGCAGTGACATCGAAGGGCAGCAACGCTTGCAGAGCCGGAATGTCCTTGTGGATGTATTGCTCTTGCAGCGCAATCGTGGCGCTCGACACCACCACACGCTTACCCGAAAGCACTGCCGGAATGAGGGCCGCCAGGCTTTTGCCGGTGCCGGTACCGGCCTCGAAAACGCCCGCCTCCTGCCGAGTGAAGGCACTCAGGATGGCCAGGGCGAGTTGCAGCTGCTGCGGTCGGGACTCGTATGAATCGAGCCGCTCCGCCATCAGCGAAAAGACATCCTCAACGCTGAGTGTTGGTCTGTCGGCGAGCACGTGGGCTTACTTACTGAACTGAGCCCGCTCCGGCGGCTATCTGGCTGGATTGCGGCCGATACTCGGGCAAGACTAGCCTTTGCCCCAAGCTTAGCACATTGGCGTTGCGCATCCCGTTGGCCCGGCAAATCTCGTCGAGAAGCCGCGGGCTTACCTTTCTGTATGCTTTTATGGCGATGGCAGCCAACGTGTCGCCAGACTTGACCTCATAGGTAGGATAGGCGGGCACAATCACCTCGGACCCGCCGACCATAATCGGTCTGGAGGAGCCCCTGCCGTTTTCGGAGGCTATCTGTCCTTTG
>DATNRD010000079.1:0-7145 GCA_036703665.1 Candidatus Obscuribacterales bacterium | reverse complement strand
TTTGATAACCCCCTTTTGCGGTGTTCTGGCTGACAGGCTCGGGTACCGCTTGCCCATGTTGTGGGGCGTGCTGGCCGAGGCAGGCGCTACGGCGTTGTTTTGCTGGGCCGGCGATTTTCCTTTGATGCTCGTGGCGCGGGTGCTGCAGGGCGCGGCGTCTGCCTGCACGTGGACGGCGGGCCTGGCGTTCATTGCCGAGCACTTTGCGGCAAGACGCGTGGAGATGATGGGGCTAGCCATGGTTGGTAGCACGGCCGGCTCTGTGCTCGGACCGACGGTTGGAGGGACGCTGTTCGACAGTGGCGGGTATGCGCTGCCGTTTGTGGTGACCGGCGTGATGGTGGCAGTCGACGCCTGCTTGCGGTTTTTGTTTTTGCCGGCTGGGCGCGGTGGTACGGCAAGGGTGCCGCTGGCGACGATCATTAGCGATCGTGCGATTCTCGCCGGTGCACTGGCGGTGGGAATGGCAGCTGCCGGTTGGGCGGTGGTCGAGCCGCTTCTGCCCAACCACCTCGAGCGAACCGTCGGAGCAACCGCCGGTACCATCGGCATGATGTTTGCCATCTCGACGCTGGTTTACGGCGCCATGGCGCAGGTGGTCAGCCGGGCGACGGACAGATTCGGTGTGCGACCGACTATCTGTGCGGGCATGCTGATGATGGCGGTGGCGCTGCCTATGCTTGCGCTTGCGCATGGTGTTTGGATGGCGGGGCTGGCGCTCTGCCTGGTCAGCATGGCCTATGCTTTTACGCTTAATCCCGCTTCGGCCGAGCTGGGCAATGCCGTGGATCGCCGCGGGCTTGACTGCTATGCCGCTGTCTATGCAATATACAACATCGCTTATTCATTGGGCATGTTGAGCATCGATGCCTTTGCAGCTACAATCGCTAACAGATTGCCCTTCGTGCAGGCGCTTTTGATTGTCAGTGGGTTGCTTGTCGGCAGCATTCCGGTTTTGCTTCTGGCGGCAAGAGCAGCCCGTCCGGTGGTTCCGGCGGCAAGTTCGGCGACAAGCGTATCGTTTGACCAGGATCCAGGGGAGGATGCTTGATGCAGCAGGTGATGGAGGAGACCAGAAAATTGTTGGACGACCTCGACCGTGGACTCTCTCTGCCTTCGTCCTGGTACACCGATCCAGCCATAACCGATCTCGAGCGAGAGCGGATATTCAGGAGGAGCTGGCAGTACATCGGCAACCGGCAGCAGCTCTCGGCGGTCGGCGACTACATCACCGGCTATGTCAGTGAGATTCCCGTTGTCGTCGTGCGCAACGCCAACGGCATCGAAGGCTTCGTCAACGTCTGCCGGCACCGCAGGCACGAGGTCATGTCTGGATGCGGCAATGCAAAGATCATGCAATGCCCCTACCACGCCTGGACGTATGATCTCGGCGGCTGCCTGAAGGCTGCTCCCAGATCGGACAGAGAAAAGAACTTCCATGTCGAGGACTACCCCCTCCTGCCCATCAGGGTGGAGCTGTTGGGCCCGTTTGTGTTTGTCAATGCGGATCAAAATGCCAGACCGCTCGACTCCAGTTTCGCAGGACTCCTGGAAACCGTCGCTGGAAGCGGCTTGGACCTTCCAAGTCTTCAGCTCTGGAGCCGTGAAGAGTGGGCGTCTGATTCCAATTGGAAGACGATGCTCGAGAATTACCTGGAGTGTTATCACTGTCCCGTGAGACATCCGGAGTTCAGCGCTGTAATAGACGTCGACCAGGACAGCTACAAGTTGACCGCTCATGAATGGTATTCCAGCCAGATTGGCTATGTGCGCCAGTCCGCGCTCGAGGGCAAGAGCAAGGTGGAAACTTATGATGCGCGCGGTGCAATTGTTCAGGCGCAGTATCACCTCCTGTGGCCGAATTTCACCATCAACATCAATCCCGGATATCCCAACCTTTCCGTGGATGTGTGGGTGCCGGACGGACCCAACAAGACCCGGGGCTTTTCGGAGCAGTATTTCGGACCCGCAGTGTCGAAGGAATGGGCTGCGGACGTCATGGCCTTCAATAAGACGGTAGGGGAACAGGACGACGAGCTGACCGATTCGGTCCAGCGTGGCTTGCTGTCGGGAATACCGGAAAGAGGACGTTTTTTGACCGAGAGCGAGCAACTGGTTATTCACTTCCAGAAATTGGTGGTCAAAGCGCTCGCCGGGCAGTAGCGCGGCTCAAAATGCTTAAGAATCGACGGTGGGTCGGACAATCCCGGATTCGTTTACACGATTTCGCTAATTGACACGCGTCGGGTCCGCAACTACACTGCCGTTGCGTCCGTTCCTCCCCATTACTAAGCGGCTACTGTTCCAGCGCTCCGTGTTTTTCCCGGAGCCTGAGCACGCTGCCGGCAGATCCTAAAGCCATGACAGATAGAGTTGCTGCCGTGTCCGACAGCCGGCGTGAGAAGGCCGACTCCAGTGAAGACAATGACCGTCACGAAAGGCCGCTGGTAGATCTCGATGACATGAGAGCGTACAAGAGGCACGCCTCCTCTTATGGCGGTGCCGTTGCTGCTGAAAAACGCGGGGCTGAGGAAAGCAGCGATGGAAGTTCGCTCGATCTTGACAAAAGGAGCCTCGTCGGGCTGTACGGACTCCATAAGGATGATGGCAAGTACAAATTGAAGGAGATCCTGTCTGTCCCCGAGAACCAGCCGCAGGTGAAGGAATGGGAAGACGGCAGCAGCCTGACGGTTTCCAGGCGCGGCACAGGCGTACTGACGCTGCCTGACGGGAGCCGTGTGCGGCTCGACCGGGACGAGGTGGCGAGTCTAAAGAACGACGGACATGGCCACATCAGCGTAGAAAGCGACTTCGCCAGGCAAACGTGGCAGTTCGATGGTATGCGCCTGCAAGAGTATTCCAGGTGGTACGACGACGGCTCGGGCTACACGAAGCGCTACGAGAGCGACGGTTCGATGACGGAAGAGCGGCGCGAGAAGGAGGGCGACAAGTACACCATTAAGCGCGGTGCCGACGAGCACGTCGAGAAGATAACTTATCCTGACGGCACGTCGATGCAGTTCCAGTACGACGACGGCAAGGTGACGAGTTACACGGATCGCGACGGCGAGACCTGGACGCGCCAGGGAGACTCCGATGAGTTCAAGTCGAACAAGCGGATTCTCGGCATCATACCCAAAATTCGCAGCGGTGATGTTTCAGTCGATCACGATACTGGAGCCGTTGAAATCACCGATGCCGGCGACAACTTCAAGACGATAATTCAGCCGGACGGCTCCGAGAAAGTCGAATATCCAGAGCTGGACGCGGACCGCTTCGATGAGCTTCTGGATAAGAACTGGAAGCGCATAGATCGTAACGACGACGGCTTCATCACCAAGGAGGAGGTGGACCGGGCCGTCGTCAATCCGTCGTTCGAAGGCGAGGATGCGCAACTGGTGGTGGCACTCAAGAAAGGGTTTTCCGCCCTGGAGGGAGTGGACGATGCGGGCATCTGGGAGCGCATCTGGCATGACGGGATGTCCCGCGAGGACCTCACGAAGTTGCCGGATGTCTACCGCCAGGTCCAGGAAGAGAAGACGTACGCCGAGCCGGTGCGCGACTTCGTGTCCAGGCGATTCAACGAGATCGACGGTGACCGAGACGGGCAGATCGAGAAGGACGAGGTTGAGGATGCTCGGGATAACGAGCGCTTTTCCGAGCAGGAGCGCGACTACCTCGAGCATTTCGAGGACCACTTCGACAAGTTCAAGGGAGACAGCGAAGGGGTGAGTCGCGACCGGCTCGGTGCCTATACCGATGTTGCCTTTGAAGGTGAAGAAGGCGAGCTGATTGCCAATCTCGACCGCTGGCTGGACGAGACTGCTGCCGCCGCGGAGAGGGCCGATCGCAGACTGTACGGCACCAGCGATCCGCTCGACAGCATCACGCCTTCCGCTATCAACCAGGGGGGCATTGGAGACTGCTACTTCCTGGCCGCCGTAGGCTCACTGGCCGAGATGAACCCGCAGGCCATCAAGGACATGATCAAGGACAACGGCAACGGCACATACACAGTGACGTTCCCGGGAGATCGTGACAACCCGATCACCGTCGCGGCTCCGACGGATGCGGAAATCGCTCTTTATGTGGAGGGCAAGGAGCACGGCATCTGGCCGGCGGTGCTGGAGAAGGCCTACGGTGAATGGAAGGGAGACACCACCATTCCCCAGGAAGCTGCCGACGGCGGCGATACGATCGACAAGGGCATTGAGATCCTCACTCCCCACAAAGCCGATCAGACCAAGATCAGCGATTTCTCCGAGGACGAAGTAGGGCGGATGCTCGAGGACTACCTGGACCGCGGTTCGCCAGTGGTCGTGAGCGTTTTCGACAACCCCGAGGGCGCGCGCGGCGGCGACCTGCCGACGGGGCATGCCTACAGCGTTGTCGATTATGATCCCGCCAGCGGCCAGGTGACGATACGCAACCCCTGGGGGACCGGGGAACTGAAGGACGAGAACGGAGAAGCACTCGACGGCAAGAACGACGGGGTGTTCACCGTCAGCCTCGAGGAGTTCTACGAGCGTTTCGAGCACATCTCGGTGATCGACACATAAGGTATATACACTCGAAATATGGCACACTAAGCCCACGAGCGCCATGAGGTCCTGACAAGGACAGCGTGGACTCCAGCGCGGATGTTTCGGATGCCCCTTGCTAGAGACCTTTATCGTGGTTGTCTTGAAGGGGCGGCTGGCAAGCCGACCGCGGGCGCGTTCCCATTCGCCTCTACCACGCCGACAGGTAGCCGCGAAACGAAACGATGGTCGGAGTTGCAGGAAGTTCAGGGGAAGGGTTACACGAACAGTTACGACTAGTCAGAGGTGAAGTATGCCTGACAACGATGTGGTCATTATCGGCGGCGGACACAACGGCCTGGTTACAGCGGGATATCTTGCCCGTGCCGGCTTCAAAGTAACGGTCTTGGAAGCCCGGAACGTGCTGGGCGGTGCCTGCGTTACCGAGGAAGTCTGGCCCGG
This sequence comes from Candidatus Obscuribacterales bacterium, assembly GCA_036703665.1. Lineage (GTDB taxonomy): Bacteria > Cyanobacteriota > Vampirovibrionia > Obscuribacterales > Obscuribacteraceae > DATNRD01. The sequence continues at coordinate 2,163 of DATNRD010000079.1, read as the reverse complement.
CTTCAAGGTCTCGACCCTTTCCTATCTTTGCAGCCTGCTCCAGAAAAAGATTGTGGAAGATCTGGAGCTGCCGCGTTTCGGCTACCACATCTATCCGAAAAATCCGGCATTCTTCCAGGCATTCCCCGATGGCAGGCACCTGTTCTTCTGGCAGGACATGAACAAGAACATCGAGGAGCTCTCGAAGTTCTCCGCCAGGGATGCGCAGAAGTACCCGGCATACGAGAAAGAGCTGGAGGAAATAGCGGTGTGGGTCGAGCAGATCTTGCTGGAGACGCCACCGAATATAGTGCGGAGAAAATTCAGCGATCTGATGCGCCTCGGGTCGTTCGGCTTGAAGACACTTTCGCTGGGCGATCGCGCACTTACACGGCTCGTGCGGATCATGACGCAGAGCGTCAGGGATTTTCTCAATGAACGTTTCGAATCGGAGGAGATAAAGGCGACGCTGGCCACGGACGGCGTGATCGGCACCAACGGCGGTCCGGCGACACCGGGCACTGCATACATACTGCTCCACCATGTCATGGGCGATGCCGCCGGCCAGCGCGGCCTGTGGGGTTTCGTCAGGGGCGGCATGGGCGCCATCTGCCAGGCGCTGGCCGACTCGGCGCGAGCGCACGGAGCCACGATTCGCACGGGGGCTCCCGTGGAGCGCATTCTTGTGAAGGGCGACAGAGCTTACGGCGTGGTCTTGAAGAGCGGGGAAGAGCTGCACGCCCAGGTGGTTATTTCCAATGCCGACCCCAAACGCACATTCCTCAAGCTTCTCGAACCCAAACATCTCGACGACGATTTTCGCGGCGAAGTGGAGGCGTTTCGATGTGAAGGGTCGTCCTTCAAGATCAATCTGGCGCTGGACGGACTGCCTAACTTCAAAGCATTTCCCAGCGATGGTCTGGCGCTGCCCCACAAGACGACCATGCACATATGCCCCACAATGGACTACATCGATCGCGCCTGGGAAGACGCGCTTGCGGGCAAGCCCTCGCTGCAGCCGATGCTGGAGTGCACCATTCCCACTGCCTACGATGATTCGATCGCGCCGCCTGGCAAGCACATCATGTCCATGTTCGTTCAGTATGCGCCCTATCGCTTGAAGGAAGGTACCTGGACCGATGCCGTCAAGAACCACTTTGCGGATCGCTGCATCGATCTACTGGCCGACTACGCCCCCAACATCAAGGACATCATCATAGACAGGCATGTGGTGTCGCCGCTGGATCTGGAACAAGAATACGGCATGACCGGCGGCAGCTTGTTCCACGGCGACATGACGGTCGACCAGCTCTATTGCATGCGACCGGTGCCTGGCTGGGCGCGTTACAGAACTCCCGTGCGCAATCTCTACATGTGCGGCTCAGGCACGCACCCGGGAGGCGGCGTCATGGGCGCGCCCGGTCACAACTGCGCTCGCGAGGTGCTGAACGATCGCAGGCGCGGGAAAATTTGAGGAAACGTGTTGGTAGACAGCTGGCGCATTCCCCCGATGCTGCCGACCGCGTGGTCTGTGGAAGGATCCTGAAGGACGCCGCCATCTTGCCCATGGTTCAATGCCAGGCTCAAGGCACCAGCCATTCTTAGAGACCGCCAGGTCGGCTCTAGAAATGGGTGAACCCTCGGTGCTGCGTGCCTTGCGCACGGTTTGAAAGAGCCGTTCGTATACTGGATAATGCAACATCGACCATAATTGGATTGTCCTGTGCGGTGTGTGGAGACAGGCGATAAGCGTTCCAGCCAAAGGGTGGTCTGTTATGCCCCCTGAAGAAAGTGATAATCGCGACACTGCCGTCGAGGAAAGGCTGTCCACCAGTAATTTGCCGACTCAACCCGCCACTACCGCATCGGCTGGGTGATCGTCGGCCGAAGCGTGCATTGATGAGCCACTTGCTCCGGTAGGTAACGTTTCGGCCAGCACAGCTGATGGAACCTGGAAACTGTCATCCTCTTACGAGGGACTTGAGCGGAGCGAGAGCGGTCCTGAGGGAGCCCTTCGCATGCTCCAGCAGCCTGGCTTCGCATTCACAGCATCCGCTCAGGGCAGGCTGCGCGACCGAAGGAACCATCTCCTTGTGCCGACACGAGATCCTTCGCGTGGAGTTTATCATGAGCGGCAGCGAAGGACCGCAGGATGACAGTTTCAAGGCGGGTGACCTGTCTTGA
>DATNRD010000078.1:0-8622 GCA_036703665.1 Candidatus Obscuribacterales bacterium | reverse complement strand
AGGGCAATCAGGTTGTTAGGGTTGACCATGGCCACAGTCAGGCGGTTGCCCTGCCGGGCGATTGGCACAAGCTGATACTGGCGCATGACCGCCTCGGGAAGCATGTGCATGACTTCCGGATCGAGCTCGGTCTTAGCCAGGGAGACGTAGTTGACGCCGTACTGCAGCTCCAGGGCGTTCTTGAGGTGACTTTCCGTGGCCAGGCCCAGCCTGGAAAGGATGAGGCTGATGGGCTCTCCGGTTTTCTGTCGCTCGAGTTGAACCAGCTGGAGCTCTTCCGGAGTAATCAAGCCGTTGTCAACCAGCAGCTCCCCAATTTCCTTCTTTACGAGGGCCATTTAATATCCTTATCTGCCAAAGAGAAAGAGAAACAGTAGTCCTGCTGCCAAATTTGTGCCCGAGGCGGCTGCCGATTAAACAGCGGTAACCTCCCGCCCAAGAGCAATTATGCCCCGGGGCGGCACCGGGGCGGAAAAAATCCCCCGTCCGGGTGGGGCCGGGTCCCGAGAGTCCGGCAGCCTTTCTACCGTGCTGCCGGAACCGAAACAGCCGAATGGTTCTGGAGTTGAGAGGCGCGGACCTTTCCCAGTCGAGTCGGCTGGAAGCCAGAACGCCTGGCGCTCGAGATCGTCTGCCGATATCGGATGACTTACCGGGCGCCACTCAGACGGTCGCAGCACCGACCAAAGCCCCTTGAGATCGTCTTCCGATATCGGATAACCTACCGGACTTCGCTCAGTCCGTCGCGGCACCAACCAAAGCCCCTTGAGATCGTCTTGCGATATCGGATAACCTACCGGACTCCACTCAGGGGAAACCACTACAATGTAGTCGCTCCCGCTGTTCCTTGAGCCTTGCCTAAAGAAGAGTTGAAAGCGATTCTTCTGGTGCTGCTTCTTGCAGCCGGTTTGCGCTTTGCCGGCATCACCTTCGACAGCCTGTGGCTGGATGAAGCCTATCAGACACTGGCCAGCTCGGTAGGACAGCGGCTTCCTGACTTCACCCGGCTTGGCGACCAGGCCTTCCTTTTCCATTTCGGCCCGCCTCGCCCTGTGAATGAGCTTCTGGCGAACTTCCGCCAGGTCGACCCGCTCTGTCCGCCACTCTACCCGGTGCTCTTAAACCGCTGGATGGCCCTGTTCGGGCAGAGCGACCTGTCGGTAAGGTCGCTGTCAGCGGTTGTTTCGCTCCTTTCGATAGGCGCCGTGTACTGGTGCGCGCGGCTGGCTTTCGGTGCAAGAGCGGCGCTGCTGTCCGCCTTGCTGCAAGCGGTGTCCCCGTTCGACATCCATTACGCGCAGGAAGCCAGAATGTACAGCCTCACTGTCCTGCTGTCGACCCTCTCCTGCGGCACCTTTCTCGTTCTGTTACGTTCGGCCCGGCTGGCCGGCCGTACCACCATCGCTCTGGGCGGCTATGCGGTATCCACGTGGGCGCTCATCAACAGCCATTACACCGCCCTGTTCATCCCGCTTTTTCAGGGATTGTTCGGGACTGTGTACTGCCTTAAAAATCGCTACTGGCGGCTGCTTGGGGTTCTTGGCGTAGCATGGGCGGCGGTTCTGGCGCTCTGGCTTCCCTGGTTCGAGATGTTCAGGCAGGCGGCCGCCGTGCGCAAGGGCACCTTCTACGTGGCGCGCTCGCCGAGCTGGTCGTGGCCTATCTATAGCCTGCTCATACGGCTCCCGCTCAATTGGCTGGTATTTCTCGCCGGCAAGAAGGTGGTGGCATATGCGGTGCCAATCTACCTCACGTCCGCGTCCCTGCTGGCACTGGCGGCGACCGCAATACTACCGGGGGGACTGAATAGGCTGGCGGGTCGTCCCTCGGCGCCGCGGGCACCGGACGGTCCAGCTTCGTCAGGGCTCGAGACCAGCGTGCCGGCTGTTTCTCCTGAAAGAGGCTGCGCTCTGGAGACCTCGTTTATCGGCTGCTGGGCCCTTTTGCCGGCGTTGTTCGTCTGGCTCACAGACGTCATTGAGAATCACCGGGTGATCGAGATCGCCCGCTATGTGAGCGCCACCGCCCCGGCCATATACGTGCTGGCTGGAGCGGGTCTGGCGGCGGTGCTCTCGCGTTCCGGAAGCGTTGGCGCCACCGGCAATGGATTGCACGAGCAACCATCGGGGGCAAGGGGCGGCGCAAGCAGGTCGGCGGTCTGCTCGATGGCGCTGTGTATTCTTCTCCTCCATGTGCTGTTTGCCCTGGTCAACAACGCCTATGCGCACGTGGTGCCCCAGCGGGAGCCGTGGAGGGAGATGGCCGCTCAGGTCGAGTCGCTTTGCGCCGCCGATGATCCAATTCTCGTCAGTCAGTATTACGATATCGTCTGCCTCGACCGGTATCTTAGGCAGCCTCGCATCCAGATTGGCATCAGTCCCGCCCAGGGGAACGAGCACATCGCCCGCCTCATAGGATCACGGCCACGCTTCTGGCTGCTTACGGCGCAGGAGGGCGAAGAGGCCCGCGAATTGATCCCTGCCGGCTACCGCCCGACACGCGAGGTACACCTCTCACATGGGCTGCATCTGCGTCTCTACGAGCTCGCTCATTGACCTGCGCTGTCCTGCCCAGCAAACCGCGTTCCTGCTCCTGCTATTTCGTCTACTGCCGGCCTGCCCTTTGACCTTCGGTTTGCTGCCGTCAATGCGCGGGTATTAGCTAAGTGGGTTGACGTTTGCATGTGAGGATCAATATGAGAATCATTGGCATGGCGATGGCAACTCTGTGCTTGGTCTCGGTCGCTGCGCCGCCGGCAAATCCTGCGGCTGACTCCCAGACGGAGTCCAAGCTGGAGAAGCTCATGGACCAGTACGACACGCCCGGCAGCTGGCAGAATGTCCCTGTCAGCGGCGCGCAGCCTGCTCAGGCCCCGGCACAGCAGCAGCCGTGGTCGCGGTCCATGGCCAGCGCCGCACAACTGGGCTCCATGCTTGGCAATTCTTCCATCTGGCGTGCTGCCACACCGCCGCCTGGCGCCACCATGCCGCAGCAGGGCTGGACCGCCAGCCCCTACGTGCCGCAAGGAACCTATGCCGGGCAAAACCCGTTCAACCTGAGCCCGTTCGGCATACTGCACTATCTCTGGGATGATACGACTTACGTTTCCTCGAGCGACCCCGTATCGCTCACCGAGGTACGCACAGACCTCCAGCAGGCTCAGCAGTATTCGGCCATGGCCGAATCAGCCGCCAAGCGCGCCAAGTACGCAGCCGATCCGCAGGAGCGGCAAGCTGCCGCTGCCGAGGCCCAGCAGTACGCCAACATGGCCAAAGCGGCGGCCGACCGAGCCAACGCCATAGCCGAAGGCAGCTCCAGCAACCCGGCCGACGTGGCCGCCCTTGCCCAGCAAGTAGCAGCCCAGGCTCAAGCCCAGGCTTCCCGGGCATCTGCCACCGCCAGCGGTTCGCCGTGGTAGGGCGCTGGTAAGGTCCAGGTCCTTCTACCCTTTTTGATCCTGGGCGAGTTTTTCCAGCTCGATGACGCGGCTGTGGGCTTCAGTGACAAGCTTATGGTCCTGTCCCAGAACTTTCTGGCGAATGGTTTCCGCCTGTTTCGCCATTGAGATTGCCGGGGCATATCTCTTCTCTTTTTTATACAAGTGCGCAAGCCCGAGGTCGGCTCTGGCTACCTGCAGCTGAACATCGCTCGATTCGTGCTTATCGCCGAGCTCCTGCACCTTCATATACAGTTGCTTGGCCTGCCAGTGATCCGTGTTGAATGACTGGCTCTGATCCGCCTCATCTCTGTGAAGGTCGGCAAGATCGTTTATGGAGGTGAGCATCTGAGCGCGATCTTCCTCGGATTGCGACTCGCTGGGCTGCACATCGGCGATATCGACTATGTAGAGAGGCACATCGTGCCCGAGAGATTTCTTCTCCAGGCGCAAGGCTTGCGCGTAAAGGCGCGCCGACAGATTGGCATTGGAGTTGCTATAGCGATTGGCTAGTTTCTCCGACGAAACCTGCAGGGCAGTTATTGCGTCATCGTCGGCGGTGAGGTTGTCTGCCACGCAAATGGCGCTGACAACGCGATAGATGTCTTCGGGAAACAGCGCCGCCAGGTCGCGCAGCATGGTCTTGTTCTTGTCGGACGTGCGAAAAATGGCCCACATGGCGCCGTCTCGGATCATGCGTGCTTGAGAGCCTGGCTTTTCGGACTCACCCGTGCTGTCGTGCCCCGCCCCCGCTGCTGCCGGCCAGCGCCCAACCGACTGTGCATCGCCGCCATTGCTGTGGCCGCCACGGCCGCTCCTGGCTATTTTCGACTCCTCTTCCGCCAGGTTCGGCAGCATCTTTGCGATCGCCTCGATGCGTGCCAGCTCCTGCTGCCGCTCGTTGTACTGCCAGGTCAAAACCGTCCCTACCAGACCGACGTAGACGGTGGCGGCAATTTTCAAGATCTCGATTGTTCGCTCCCAGGTCCAGGCACCTCTGGCCTTTTCTTGGTCGCCCATCTGCGTCCCCCGTAGACGATTGTGGCATAACAGGCCGAAATTATACTAGCTGGAGCATTGTCGGGTGGTTCGAGCAAGATCGGCCGAACGGCTGCCGCTAATGCGGCAACGCCTTTAACAAACGCCTGGCTATGTCGTCGATGCCGCCGGCGTCATCGTGAACGTGAATGGCCGCCTGCGCAATGAGCGCGTTGTCATCCGTGTTGTTGGTCGTCACGTCCTTGAGCCACTGGACGTGTTGCTGCATCTGCCTGAGCGTGTCGTTCAGGACTTCCCACTGTACCCTCGTTTCCTCCGGCAGGGATGCGGGCACCTGGATAGAGGCAAGGTCCGCGGCCAGCTCTGACATGGAGTTGCCGACCTCGGCGACGAGCGGATCGAGCACCGCCTTGCGCGGCGGCAGAAGCTCGCCGGTGTCATGCGTGACCACCGGTGCCGTATCCAGGCTGAAGTCGAATCCGTAACCCTCGAGAGGGTCGAGCATCATCGGGTCGTAACCCATAAGATATGGCCAACCCAGACCAAATCCGGCCACGAGCGGGTTGGCTTCCACGTCGACCTCGGTGCGCCGGGCTTCATGGACTATGCCTGCCAGCGCGTGCTCCATGCGATGCACGATGTCGTCGACCTGCCTGAGACCTTCATCCATTGGGAGAAGCGCCGCTCCCGAGCCGGGAGGAGCCAGGGAGATGGGTGCCAGATCGGTCGCGGCGCCAGAAGCCGGCTGAGCGGTCATGACTCGCTGGTTTGCCGTGCTGTCCAGCCCGCCGCTCATGTCCTGCGCGCGCGCGCCGGGCACCGGCAGCGCAAGAGAAACACACAGCAAAAGAACTGACAGATTCAGCCGCGTCAAATTCCGGCCCCCGCATCGAGCAACACTGACAAAAGCCCCTTATTATGGCACGGACTGTGGGAGACAGCCCTGAACAGATCCTCACAGATCAATGAAATCGGCAAGCAGCCCGTGGAAGTGGTGAACGCCCTTTTCGCGCTGCGGGCTGTACCTGCCCCGGGAGTAGAACCGAGAACGCACGCCTTTTTGCACCTTCTCGACGATGTCCTCGTCCTCGCGCTCGACCCTGTCGATGGCTGCACCGGCGCCCTCACCGATTTTGGACTCCTTCCACACGTAGGTCAGAAACGATACCTTGGTGCGATCCACAGCCAGAGGCATGACCACGTTGACGGAAAGCCCCCAGGGGTAGAAGTTGAACATCATATTGGGAAAAAGCCAGAAGTAATAAGCCGCTATCTGCTGCCCGTAATCCGGCGAGGAATCAGGCAGCTCGAAGGATTCTTCCGCGCCGGAAGCGATCCCCACCTGAAGATTGGAGTACTCGAATACTTCTGTCCGGTAAGCCTTCGTATCGAGAACAGCGGCCAGCCCCGGGTGCACGTAAGGAATGTGGAAGCCTTCCAGATAGTTGTCGCAGTACAGCGCCCAGTTGGCGCGCACCATGTAGTCTCTGGATCGCGCCGGATCGAACGTGAATTCGGAAAGCGGCAGCCACGACAGCCGATCACGCATAGGACCGATGAGCTCATCGAGCGAAAAGGCCGGATCGATGGCGGCAAAGATTAGTTTGTTCCACGTACCGAAGGGAACAGGCGCAAGATTGTCTGATTCACTGGGGAAGTCTGTGGCATCCTCGAACCCCGGCGCAGAATTGAATCGCCCGTCCAACCCGAAGCACCGCCCGTGATAACGGCAGCGCAAAATCTGCGCGTGGCACTCGCCCTCGACAAGGAGATTGCCTCGGTGCGTACAGACGTTGGAGAAACAGCGGAGCCTGTCCTGACCGTCGCGCGCCAGCACGAGCGGCTCATCGAGATACCCCTCCAGCACCGTAACCGGCACCACATGACCGGGCCCCTTCAGCCTGTCGGCATCACCTACAAACTGCCAGCTTCGCGCAAAAATCTTGTCCCTGGCGGATTCGAAGCAGAGCGAGTCCTTGTAGATGCGTGCGGGTAACGTAGCCGCCCGTCTGATGTCGGGATCGATTAGCCGCGTTTGCGCCGATGTCTTTGACATTTGCCCGAGCCCTTGCACTGATAAGACCTGCGGATCTTATCCGGTCACGCCCGCGCCCGGCAAGCACCGATGCCACCACAACCAGGCTACGCTCAAGCCAGCCACCAGCGGCTGATCTGTGATTGCCGGAGGCGGACCGTCACAGCCGGCCACCCTAGGGCCTGAACAGCGGGTTGCTGGCGATGCCGTTCTTGGCCAGCCAGTACTTGACGAGCGCGCCGAGAACACCGAGGCCGTACCGCACGCTGTTCCAGAAGTTGATGGAGGAAGCCTCCGGGAAATAGCGGGTCTCGACCCCAATCTCCGAAATCCGGAATCCAAAAAAGACAGCCTGGCAGAGAATTTCAGCATCGAAGACGAACTGAATGGAATTGCGCAGGAACGGCACACGCTCGAGAAACTCGCGGCTGTATGCACGGTATCCTGTGTGAAACTCCGACAGGCGCGTGCCCAGGACGAGATTTTGCATGGTCGTCAGGAACCGGTTGGCAATGAACTTGTACAGCGGCATGCCGCCCTTGAGTGCTCCGCCGCCCAGGAAGCGCGACCCGAGAACGATGTCGGCCTGACCGGCAAGAATTGGCGCGATCATCTCCGGAATCTTGCGCGGGTCGTACTGATAGTCAGGATGCAGCATGATGACAACATCGGCGCCGTCCCTGAGCGCCTCCAGATAGCACGTCTTTTGATTGCCGCCGTATCCTACGTTGTGCGGGTGGCGAATGACCTTTATATCCAGCGTGCTGCCGATGGCGACGGTGTCGTCCTGGCTGCAGTCATCGACAAGAATGATTTCGGAGACCAGCCCTCGTGGTATTTCCTCAAAAGTCTTGATCAACGTCTTGGCCGCGTTGTACGCAGGCATGGTGACGATGACCTTTGCCGTACCGGCCGTGTGCCTGCGATGATCGCTGGTTAAACTCTCGGTAGTCCCCTGATAATTAGTCGCCGGACCGGGCATTTCCATCTCCTTGAATCCCCTAGCATGTTAAGAGGTCGGGCGCTCGAAGTCAATTTGAGTAAGGGAACTTAAAAATTATGAACTTGCCGCCGCCAGACAGCCAGATGCCAGAGGGCCCGGATAGTCCCGATGCCCGGAATGTGCGGCCGACACCGGATGCCCCCAATCCACCCGCTGCACAGGACGCTGCCAGCGCGCCCGGCGCCCGGCAGGCACCGCGGGCTCTGGATATTGCAAGCGATGCCGGCGCTAAAGGGAGCGCCGCCCATTTCACGACCACCTGGGGTCACCGCGCCTTTGTGCTTGTCGGGATGGGCTTCGTCGTATTTGAGATTGCCTTCCTTACGCTTTACGGCTCCGACTTCTGGTTCGACGCCGATGTTTCGAAGCTGGGCATTCCTTCCGTACTGGCGGCGCTTCTCGTTACACATTTCCTGCTCACCTGGATGGAAAGCCCGTCGGGGTGCCGTTTTTTTGCACCAATCTGGAAAGGACGCCCACCGGTCGTTTACAAAAAATGGATCAGCCAGGATGAGACTGGTATCACCTTCGGGGTCAGACACGTTATCTGGCAGGCCATCGACTCCGTTACCGCCACCTTCTGGGGAAACGCCCAGGTCCGCTCCAGAGCCGTCTGCGGTCCGGCTGCGCTGGAAGCCGATCTCGTGCTCAAGTTTCCCCTCGGCGTTGCCTCAGTCGCTGCCCAGAAGGCTTTCGTCGACCGTCTTGCCGGCGAGCACCCGGGCGTTGCCTTGAACGCCCGCCTTCACAAACGTGTCTCTGCACGCGATCTCAAGGGCACGGCGCTGGTCCAGTGTCTGGGCGGAGCCTTCATGTTTCTGGTGCTCCTCGATGTCGGGCACTCCACCTTCACGTTCTTGCAGATGATGAAGGAGTATTACCTCTGCCAGACCAGCGCCCGCGACGACGATATGGCTGCAGCAAGAGAACATTTTGCGGCGGCCGAAAACATACTTGCCCACCCGCCCCCTTTCTCCTGGGTGACCAACAAGCTGCTCAAGGAAGGTGTGGTGGGCGCCGGTGTGCAGCAGTCGCGATCGGAGGCCCTCTGGCGCCTCGGCCGCCGGGCAGAAGCGCTCGAGGCAGCGCGCAAAGCGGTCGAGCTCGCCCCGGATCGCTTTCGTTTCAACCTCCGCCTGGCACGGCTCG